>NZ_JBHJZS010000018.1:0-61159 GCF_042271185.1 Microbacterium sp. NPDC055910 | reverse complement strand
GTTGCAGTCTCGCGGTCAGGGGGTGGGTGTCGGTGGGGACGTTTAGGCTTAGCTGGCAATGTCTGACCCCCTCCAGCCCCTCATCGTCGGCGACGATCGCGGACCCGCGACGCCCGACGCCCGCCCCGACGAAGACCTCCTTCACGGTCTCAACCCGCAGCAGCGCGAAGCGGTGATCTACCGCGGGCCCGCGCTGCTCATCGTCGCGGGCGCCGGCTCCGGAAAGACGAGCGTGCTCACGCGCCGCATCGCATCGCTCCTGCGCGGGCGCGAGGCGTGGCCCAGCCAGATCCTCGCGATCACGTTCACGAACAAAGCCGCAGGCGAGATGCGCGAGCGCGTCGGCCAGCTCATCGGCGACCGCGCCCAGGGCATGTGGATCTCGACGTTCCACTCGGCGTGCGTGCGGATCCTCCGACGCGAGGCCGAGCAGTTCGGGTTCACCAAGGCCTTCACGATCTACGACTCGGGTGACTCCCGAGCGCTCATCAAGCGGCTCGTGAAAGAGCACGAAGCGGATGCCTTCGGCCTGACCCCGGCAGCGGTGCAGAGTCGCATCTCGAAACTCAAGAACGAGCTGTCCGATGCCGAGTCCTACGCGCGCTCCGCGAACCTCAGCGACCCGGCGGAGCGCATCTTCGTCGAGCTCTTCTCCGACTACCAGCGCGCCCTGCAGAAGGCGAACGCGTTCGACTTCGACGACCTCATCGGGCAGGTCGTCTACCTCTTCCGCGCGTTCCCGCACGTCGCCGACGTCTACCGGCGGCGCTTCCGCCACATCCTCGTCGACGAGTACCAGGACACCAACCACGCGCAGTACTCACTCATCCACGAGCTGACCCGGCCGCCGAGCGGCGACCCTTCGACAGGCTCAGGGACCGGGGGCGGGGGATTCGAAGCGTCGAACGGGATGATGATCTTCGACCCTTCGACAAGCTCAGGGGCCGGTACAAGCTCAGGGGCCGGTGCAAGCTCAGGGGCCGGAGGCCGCGACGACGAGGGCGCGTCACTCACCGTCGTCGGCGACTCCGACCAGTCGATCTACGCGTTCCGCGGTGCCGACATCCGCAACATCAGCGAGTTCGAACGCGACTTCCCGGGCGCCAAGGTCGTGCTCCTCGAGCAGAACTACCGGTCGACGCAGAACATCCTGAGCGCGGCGAACGCCGTCATCGGCCACAACTTCGACCGCAAGGACAAGAAGCTGTGGACCGACACCGGTGCGGGCGAGAAGATCGTCGGATTCACCGGCTACTCGCAGCACGATGAAGCGCAGTTCGTCGCCGACGAGGTCGAGGTGCTGCGCCGCGGCGGCATGGACTACTCGCAGATGGCGGTGTTCTACCGTACGAACTCGCAGTCCCGTGCGCTGGAAGAGATCCTCATCCGCTCGGCCGTGCCCTACAAGATCATGGGCGGAACGAAGTTCTACGAGCGTGCGGAGATCAAGGACGCCCTCGCCTATCTCGTGGCCGTCGCGAACCCCGCCGACGAGATGGCGGTGCGTCGCATCCTGAACCGTCCGCGCCGCGGGATCGGCGACGTGACCGAGACGGCGATCGGCCGCTACGCCGCCGACGAGGGCATCACGTTCCGCGACGCGCTCGCCAACGCCTCGGCGCTGGGCGTCGGACCCAAGATCCAGGCGGCGATCACGCAGCTCGATGCCGTGCTGGCCGAGGCGACCGCTCTCATGCTGCCCGCGAGCGGCGAACTCGCCCCGCCGACGGCCGTCGCCGCGGGGCTGCAGCTCTTGCTCGCGAAGAGCGGCTATCAGGATGCCCTGCGCGCAAGCCGCGACCCGCAGGATGAGGCGCGCCTCGAGAACCTCGACGAGCTCGTCGCCGTCGCCCGCGAGTTCGCGCGCAACAACCCCGAGGGCACCGTCATCGACTTCCTCGGCGAGGTCGCCCTCGTCGCCGACGCCGACGACCTCGACGACACGGCGGGCTCGGTCTCGCTCATGACGCTGCACACCGCGAAGGGACTCGAGTTCGACGCCGTCTTCCTCACCGGTGTCGAAGAGGACCTCATCCCGCACCGCATCTCGGCGGGAGAGCCCGGCGGCCCGCAGGAAGAGCGTCGCCTCTTCTACGTGGGGGTGACGCGGGCCCGAAAGCGCCTCTACCTGTCGCTCGCCATGACGCGCGCGCAGTTCGGTGAGGTCACCGTCGCGATGCCGAGCCGGTTCCTGCAGGAGATCCCCGCCGATCTCGTGCACTGGCGGCAGTCGCCGGGTGACGTCAATTCACGCGGCGGCACGCGCACGCGCGCGCTCAACGGGCGCGCACCGGCCGGCTCGAAGCGGTACGGCGACGACCTCGTGCCGCTGCCGCGGCGTGACGCGCCCGCCCGCGATGGTGAGTCGATCAAGCGGTTCGCCAATCGCATCCCGGCGAAGGTTCGCGACAACGGCGACATGCAGCTCGCGCCCGGCGACCGCATCCGCCACGAGGACTTCGGCGACGGCAAGGTCGATCTCGTGACGGGCGAGGGCGCCAAGCGCGTCGCGCACGTGCGGTTCGACACGGCCGGAGCCAAGAAGCTGCTCATCAAGATCGCCCCGATCGAGAAGCTGTAGCGACGGCCCCGCGGGCTAGGCTCGATCGCATGGCCCTCTTCTCGCGCCGCCCGAAGCGCCAGCCCGACGAACCCGCCGAGACCCCCCAGGTCGAGACGCCGGGCACGACTGCCGACGTCACGCCCGAGGGCACCGACGCCGCAGCATCCGTCGGCATCTCGGTCTCGGCGTTCCGCGGCCTCGGCACACCCGACCCGGCCCCCGCCCCGGCTGCCGCTGCGCGACCGACCGGGCCCGACGCCGCCGCCGCGACGCAGCGTCCTGCCGAGACGATCCCGGGTCTGCGCGACAACGTGCTGCTGCGCGAGAGCCTCGCGCGACTGCCCGAGAAGCCGACGCCCGAGCAGGTGCTCGACCTGGCCCGCCAGGTGCTGCAGGGCCACCTCTTCCTGCGCGTCAAGGGCGATGCCCGCGCGCTCATCGCCGAAGGCAAGGAGCTGCCGCTCGCGATCGCCAACGCCGGCGACCGGCAGTACGCGATCGCGTATTCGAGTGGCGCGGGGCTGGCCGCGAGCGTGCGCGCCGACGGCGATGCCGACACGTCGGCGATGGGACAGCCCGCGATGGTCGTGCTGCGTCATGTGCTGGCGAGCACCACGGCGGGACTCGTGATCGATCCCGCTTCGGCGCCCGCCCGTATCGTGCTGCCGCGTCCGCTCATCGAGCGCATGCTCGCCGCCGTCGACGAGAAGCTCGCGATCAAGACGCTGCTCGCCGACGAGCGCACGGATGCCACGCCCGCAGCCGTCGCCGATGCGATGACCCGTGCGCCGATGTGGGTCGCGGTCAACCGCTCCGAAGACGGTGCGCCGGTCGGCATCGCCGAGGGTCGCGCGCCCGACGGATCACGCTACGTCGAGGTCTACTCGCACCCGCTCGAAGTCGTCGCCACCGGACGCGGAGACCAGGCGGCGCCGCTCACGGCACCGCAGCTGGCGGCGATGCTCGCCGCCGACGAGTCTCTCGCCGGCGCGATCATCGACCCGCGCGGACCGTGGATCCGCCTCTCGCGCGGCGACCTGGCGCCCGTGCTCGCGCTCGCCCCGTAACGCAACCGGGTGACGGATGCCGCGTCCCGGCCTATCGTCGAGGCATGGCGTCCGAACGCATCGCACTCATGATCCCCGGCCCCGACGGCGACCACGAAGTAGGACTCTCGAGCCCCCACCGTGTGCTGTGGCCCGAGCTGGGCATCACGAAGCACGAGCTCGTCGACTATCTCCTGGCCGTCGCGCTGCCGTTCCTCTCGGCGAACGGCGATCGGCCCGTGTCGCTCGAGCGCTTTCCCGAGGGCGTCGACGGCGAGCGGTTCTATTCCAAGAACCCGCCCAAGGGGGCGCCCGACTTCGTCGACACCGTCACCGTCACGTACAACAGCGGCCGGCGGCATCCTCAGATCGTGCTCACCGAACCCGCCGCGATCGTGTGGGCGGCGCAGATGAACACCGTCGTCTTCCACCCGTGGGCCTCGCTCGCCTCGGATCCGGACCACCCCGTCGAACTGCGCATCGACCTCGACCCGCAGCCGGGCACCGATTTCGCCGACGCCGCCGCCGTCGCGCCGGTGCTGCGCGAGGTGCTCGCCGAGGCGGGCCTCGAAGCGTTCATCAAGACGAGCGGAAACCGCGGCATCCATGTCTTCAGCCCCATCCAGCCGGAGTGGGAGTTCCTCGATGTGCGGCATGCCGTGATCGCGGCGGGGCGCGAACTCGAACGGCGGATGCCGGACGCGGTGACGATGAACTGGTGGAAGGAGGAGCGCGGCGAGCGCATCTTCCTCGACTTCAACCAGGCCAATCGCGACCGCACGATGGCGGGGGCCTACAGTCCGCGTGCGCTGCCGGGAGCGACCGTCTCGGCGCCGCTGACGTGGGACGAGCTGGCCGATGCCGATCCCGCGGCGTTCACGGTGCGCTCGATGCCGCAGCGGCTCGCCGACGTGGGCGATCCGTGGGCGGGCATCCAGGAGAGCCCGGGGCGCATCGACACGCTGCTTCAGTGGTGGCAGCGCGACCTCGCCGACGGGCTCGGCGAGCTGCCGTTCCCGCCGGAGTTCCCCAAGATGCCGGGTGAGCCGGCGCGCGTGCAGCCGAGCCGGGCCAAGAAGACGGACTGAGCGACGCCACGTCGAGCCCGATGTCGTCCGGGCTCCTCCGGGCCCCGTGTCAGTCCAGGACGTCGCCGAGATCGTACGCCGAGACGTGTTCGAGCTGGTCGTACGTGCAGGATCGCGGTTCGCGGTCGGGCCGCCAGCGCTCGAACTGCACCGTGTGGCGGAACCGCTGCCCCTCGAGCTGGTCGTAGCGCACCTCGAGCACGAGCTCGGGACGCAGCCGCACGAACGACACGTCCTTCGAGGCCGAGAAGCGCGACCGGTCGGTCTCTCCCTTCACGGCGGAGCCGTCGTCGTCGCGCTCGACGAGCGGCGCGAGCTCGTCGATGAGCTCGAGGCGGCGCGCGTTGCTCCACGCGGCGACGCCGCCGACCGACACGAGCGTTCCGGCGTCCGTATACAGCCCGACCAGGAGCGAGCCGACGCCGCTGCCCGACTTGTGCACGCGATAGCCCAGCGCGACGACGTCGGCGGTGCGCGAATGCTTGATCTTGAACATGGCCCGCTTGTTCGGCGCGTACGGCTGTGCGAGCGGCTTCGCCACGACGCCGTCGAGACCGGCGCCCTCGAACTCGGCGAGCCAGCGCTCGGCGACGTCGCGGTCGAGGGTCGCCCGGGTCACGTGTACGGGGTGCGGCACGTCGCCCAGCAGGCTCTCGAGCGCGACGCGCCGCAGCGCGAACGGCTCGGGCTGCAGGTCCTGATCGCCGCGCGCGAGCAGGTCGAACCCGATGAACATGGCGGGCGTTTCGGCCGCGAGCATCGTGACACGCGACTGGGCGGGGTGGATGCGCTGCGAAAGGGCTTCCCAGTCCAGCCGCTGCGCGCCCGGCGCCCCCGTCGGGACCACGATCTCGCCGTCGATGAGGCATGGCTCGGGAAGCAGCATCCGGAACGCGTCGACCAGTTCGGGGAAGTAGCGGGTGAGCGGCTTCGCGCCGCGCGAGCCGATCTCGACGTCGTGGCCGTCCCACGACACGAGGGCGCGGAAGCCGTCCCACTTCGGCTCGAAGCTCAGCCCGCCGGGCGTCTTCGCCGGGTCGGGCACGGCCGGGACGGACTTCGCGAGCATGGGCGCGGGGATGTCGTACGGCATGCCCCCATCCTGCCCGGGGCGTCTGCGGTGCGACAGCGCCCGCCGGATCAGGGGGCCGTGACCTTCCGTGCCGGGTGGACGCGGCGGAGGATCCACTTGTGTCCCTCGACGAACGCCGTGACGAGGACGAGCAGTCCCAGGCACACGAGCCACTCCGAACCGGTGAGCGCGGTCGCGCCGACGATGTTCTGCAGGAACGAGATCTCGGTCGAGGCCACGATGACGACGACGGGCCAGACGAGGAGCTTCGCGACCGCGGCGATCGGTGCGGTGAGACCGGTCTCGGGGGAGCGTCGCATGAGCACGGCGCTGATGACCGTACCCAGGCCCACCACGACGTAGGCCATCGTCATGGCATGGGACGGCTCCGTCGCGCTCGGTTCGTCGGGCCCCCACACGAGCGGCACCCACGAGGCGAGGAAGATCGCGGCGCCGTAGAGCCCCCACTCAGCGAGGGCGCCGCCGTTGGCGACCCCGAGCTTCGGGTTGCGCGGTGGACGGTCCATGATGCCGGGCGGCTGGGCGTCCGCGGCGATCGCCAGGACCGCGAACAACGTCACGAAGAAGTTCAGGAACAGCACCATGCCGGGAAAGAGCGCGACGCCGTCCGCGACGGCGAAGACGGATGCCGCGAGGAAGAGCAGCAGCAGCGACACCAGCTGCGACATCTGGAAGCGCAGGTACGACGTGATCTTGTCGTAGACGATCCGGCCGAGTTCGACCGCGCGCACGAGGGTCGCGAAGTTGTCGTCGGTGAGGACGAGCTTGGCCGCCTGCTTGGTGACCTCCGAACCCGAGCCCATCGCGACGCCGACGTCGGCCTGTTTGATCGCGGCCGCATCGTTCACCGCATCGCCGGTCATCGCGACGATCTCGCCCTGTGACTGGAGCAGCTGCACGAGGCGCAGCTTGTCCTGCGGTGTGACGCGGCCGAACACATGCAGGTCGGGCAGGTCGGTCAGAAGCTCCGCGTCGTCGAGCTTGTGCAGGTCGGCTCCGCTGATGGCCCCCGCGCCGAGCCCCAGTTCCGCGCCGATCGCGCCCGCCGTCACGGCGTGGTCGCCCGTGATCATGCGCACTTCGATGCCGGCGCGCTGCGCGATCTCGACGGCGATCTTCGAGGAGGGGCGCAGGGGATCCACGATTCCGACGATGCCGATGAGATCGAGATCCCCGACGTACGACATCGGGTCGGCGGCCACCGCCGTCTCGTCGGGCGGATCCAGGAAACGTGCGCCGATCGCGAGCGTGCGCAGACCGCTCCGGCTCATCGACTCGAGCTCCTCGGTGACCTCGGACGGGTCGATCGGGACCGTTCCGCCGTCCTCGTCGTACATCCTCGCGCAGCGGCCGACGATGATGTCGGGAGCGCCCTTGACGAATTCGACGATCCGCTCCTGCCCGTTCCACGTGAGGCGGTGGAAGGTCGCCATGAACTTGTACTCGGAGTCGAACGGCACCTCCGCGATGCGCGGGTGGTCGCGTCGGGTCGCGTCGGCGTCGACGCCGAGCTTGGCGGCGAGGACGATGAGCGCCGCCTCTGTCGGGTCGCCCACGACGGCGCCGTCGACCGACACGGTCGCGTCGTTCGGGAGCGAGAGGGCCAGCCCGAGACGCGTCGCCTCGACGGCATCGCCTGCCGCGCGCAGGAGCTTGCCGTCGAACGAGTACCCGCCGCCGGTCACCTGGTAGTGCGCGCCGCCGAACCAGACGGTGCGTACGGTCATCTCGTTGAGGGTCAGGGTGCCCGTTTTGTCCGAGCAGATGGCGCTGGTCGCACCGAGCGTCTCGACGTCGGCGAGGCTCGCGACGATCGCCTTCTCCTGGGCGAGATGCGTCGCACCCCACGACAGCAGGCTCTGCACGAAGGTGGGCAGCCCCGTCGGGATCGCCGAGATCGCGACGGCGGTGCCCAGGAACAGCAGCTCGCTGATCTCCTGACCGCGCAGGGCGCCGATCACGATGATGATCGCCACGGCCACCCACGCGACGATGCCGATGACGCGGGTCAGTCCGTCGAGTTCTCGCTGCAGCGGAGACCGTGAACTCGAGACGGTCGACAGCAGCGTCGCGATCCGCCCGACCTCGGTGCGCATCCCCGTCTCCACGACGATCATCCGCGCCGTGCCGCGCGTGACCGACGTGTTCTGGAACAGCATCGACGTGCGGTCGGCGAGCGCCGCGTCGTGCTCGTTCGCGGAGGGACCCTTCTCGATCGGGAGGGACTCGCCCGTCAGCGCGGACTCTTGCGTCTCGAGGGTCGCGGAGCGCACGATGCGCCCGTCCGCCGGTACGAGATCGCCCGCTTCGAGGTCGACGATGTCGCCGGGAACGAGCGCGGTGGCATCCACGAGTTCGATCGATCCGTCGCGCACGACGCGGGCCTGCGGACTCTGGAGCTTCGCGAGCGCGTCGACGCTGCGGCGGGCCTTGAGCTCCTGCCGCGTGCCCTGCAGCACGTTGAACGCCACGAGCAGTCCGACGATGATCGCCGTGCTGATCTGACCGATCAGCAGGGACACGACGGCGACGGCGATGAGCATGAGGGTCATGAGCTCGACGAGCTGCGTGAGGGCGATCTTGATCGCGCTGGGCGGCGGGGCGCTCACGAGCGCGTTGGGTCCGGTCGCCGCGAGTCGCTGCGCAGCGGTCGCCGAACCGAGCCCCGTCACGACGTCGGTGTCGAGCTCGGACGCCACGGCATCCGGCGCGAGCGACCACCACGCGGTCGGTGCCTCCACCGATGTCGTCTTCGGTGCGCTCACGAACGACCCCCGTCCCGCGCAGCGTGACCCCTGCGTCATGCACAGAATATTGGTTCGTGCCGCTCGCCGATACGGGCGCAGATGTCAGTCGTCGAGCTGCTCCCGGAGCCGGCGGGCGACCTCGACGGTCGGCATGGAGCGCGGGAACACCGCCACGACCACATCGTCGTCGGCGGGACCCTGCCCGTCGCGCTCGGGGAGGACTCCGAAGCGACGCATCGCACCGTCCAGCGCGCGCCGCAGCACCGAGACGGGCACGCGCTTGGGGCCGCGCAGCAGCTGGCGCAGCACATGATTGTGCACGGCTGTCACGAGCGCCGAGAAGCCGACCGCGTCGAGCGGGTCGAGCCCCGGAAGCGCCTCGCGGAGATACTCGTCGAAGAGCCGCTCATAACGGAAGACCGTGACGATCTCGCGGTCGCGCAGAGCCGGCACTCCGCGGACGATCGCGTATCGGCGCCGCGCGAGCTCGGGATCGGCGGCGAAATGGGTGAAGACGCGGACGGATGCCTCGCACACCGCCCGCCAGGGGTTCGCGTGGGGCCGCGCGAGGTCGTGGCGCAACTCGTCGAGCAGCAGCTCGTGATCGGCGAAGACGACATCGTCCTTGCCCCCGAACTGACGGAAGAAGGTGGACCGGGAGACGCCCGCGGCCTTGGCGATCTGCTCGACGGATGTCTGGTCGAAACCCTGCTCGGCGAACAGTTCGAGGGCCGCCGCGACGACGGCGGCGCGGGAAGCGGCGGGGGTGGTGGCGGTGTCGGACATCTCGCAGCGAGCCTAACCCTCTCGGTGCCACGGGCCCCCGTGTCAAGCCCGTCGACCCGGCGGGCACCGTGGCGTTCACTGAAGTGATGACCACCCTGTGGAAACACGACCGGGCGGAGCCGACGGGCACCGCGTTCGAATCGGGTGCGCGCCGCGACGTCGTCGTGGTCGGCGCCGGCATCACCGGCCTCAGCACGGCGCTTCTGCTCGCACGCGACGGGCTCGACGTCGCGGTCGTCGAGTCGGGCGGCGTGGGGGAGCTCACGACGGGCGGGAACACGGGCAAGCTGTCGCTCCTGCAGGGCAGCGTCCTGTCGACGCTGCGGCGGCATCACCCTGCGTCGCTCGCGCGCGCGTACGTCGATGCCAACCGCGCGGGCGCCGAGTGGATCACCGCCTTCGCCACCGAGGCGGGGGTGCCGTTCTCGCGGCGCACCGCCTATTCGTACGCGCAGACGCAGGAGGGCGTGGAGACGGTCGCCGCCGAGGCGGCAGCTGCCTCCGAAGCCGGGCTCGCCGTTCACCGGATCGCGGCGGACGCGGTCGAATGGGGGTTCCCGATCGTCGACGCCGTCGCCCTCGAGGGCCAGGTGGCGATCGATCCGCAGGCGCTCACCGTCGCGCTCGCCGAGGCGTTCGTCGCCGCGGGCGGAGCACTGCACCTGGGCACCCGCGTCCGGCACGCGCACGTCGTGCCGGAGGCCGTCGTCGAGACCGACGCGGGCGCGATGCGGGCCGGTCACGTCGTGCTCGCGACGGGCACGCCGATCGTGGATCGCGGACTCTACTTCGCGAAGACCCACGGCCTCCGCTCGTACTGCGTCGCGTTCGAGGTCGACGGCGACGTGCCCGACGGACTGTTCCTGTCGGTCGACGGTCCGACGCGATCGCTGCGGTCCGTGACGGTGGATGACGGACCTGCCGGACGCGCGCAGCTCGTCGTCGGAGGGAACGGCCATCCCGTGGGGCGCGGGGGCGCCGAACAGGAGCGGATCGACGATCTCATCGACTGGACGCAGCGGCATTTCCCCGGTGCGCGCCCGGTCGACGCGTGGTCTGCGCAGGACTACGAGTCGCACAACCTCGTCCCCTTCGTCGGCGCGATGCCGCGCAGTCTCGGGCGCATCCGCTTCGCGACGGGGTACGCCAAGTGGGGGCTCACGAACGCTCCCGCCGCGGCGCTGCGGCTCGCCGCCGAAGTGCGACGGACACCGTGGCGCGAGCGCCCCGACTGGATGAACACGATCGCGCGGCGGATCACGGTGCCCGCCGACCTCGCCCGCGGCGGCGTCGAGACGGTGAAGGTCGGATGGGAGGCGGCATCCGGCTGGATCGACGCGCAGCGCACCGCGGTGCCCGTCCCGCGTCCCGCGGAGGGCGAGGGCGTCGTCGCGCACCGCGGCGGGAAGCCGATCGGCGTCTCGACGGTGGACGGCGTCACACGTGCCGTGAGCGCCGTGTGCACGCATCTCGGCGGAGTCGTGTCGTGGAACGAAGCCGAATGCACGTGGGACTGCCCGCTGCACGCCTCGCGCTTCGGACCCGACGGCACGCGGCTCGAGGGCCCCGCGGTGCGCGACCTCGAACACCTGCCGCGGGTCCCGTCCGAACCGGCGGGGTCCGAGGCCGCGGCCGCGCAGTAGTACGCTGGGTCGGTCGATCTCTCTCGACGTCGAGGCGCTTTTCCAGCGCGCCCCTCCCCATTCGCCACCTGCGAAGGAATGCACTGTGGATCTATACGAGTACCAGGCACGAGACCTTTTCGAGAAGTACGAGGTGCCGGTGCTCGCCGGCATCGTCGCGGACACTCCGGAGGAGGTGCGCGCAGCGGCCGAGAAGATCGGCGGCGTCGTCGTCGTGAAGGCGCAGGTCAAGACCGGGGGCCGCGGCAAGGCCGGCGGCGTCAAGGTCGCCAAGAACCCCGATGAGGCGTTCGAGGCCGCGCAGGCGATCCTGGGCCTGGACATCAAGGGCCACGTCGTCAAGCGCGTCATGGTCGCCGAGGGTGCGCGCATCGACAAGGAGTACTACTTCTCGGTGCTGCTCGACCGGGCGAACCGCTCGTACCTGTCGCTCGCGAGCGTCGAGGGCGGCATGGAGATCGAAGAGCTCGCTGTCGAGCGCCCCGAAGCGCTCGCGCGCATCGCGGTCGACCCGCAGCAGGGCATCGACAAGCAGAAGGCCGTCGAGATCGCCGAGGCGGCGGGTTTCGCCCCCGAGCTCGTCGACAAGGTCAGCGACGTCTTCGTCAAGCTCTACAACGTCTACACGGGTGAGGACGCGACACTCGTCGAGGTCAACCCGCTGATCCTCTCCGAAGAGGGCGACATCATCGCGCTCGACGGCAAGGTCTCGCTCGACGAGAACGCCGAGTTCCGTCACCCCGGTCACGCGCTCCTCGAAGACAAGGATGCCGCGGACCCGCTCGAGGCCAAGGCGAAGGAGAACGACCTCAACTACGTCAAGCTCGACGGCGCCGTGGGCGTCATCGGCAACGGCGCGGGCCTGGTCATGTCGACGCTCGACGTCGTCGCGTACGCCGGTGAGAACCACGGCGGCGTGAAGCCGGCGAACTTCCTCGACATCGGCGGCGGCGCCTCGGCCGAGGTCATGGCCGCGGGCCTGGACGTCATCCTCGGCGACCCGCAGGTCAAGTCCGTCTTCGTCAACGTCTTCGGCGGCATCACGGCGTGCGACGCCGTCGCCAAGGGCATCGTCGGTGCCCTCGCCGAGCTCGGCGCGAGCGCCTCGAAGCCGCTCGTCGTGCGCCTGGACGGCAACAAGGTCGACGAGGGACGCGCGATCCTCCGCGACGCGAACCACCCCCTCGTGACCCTCGCCGAAACCATGGACGAAGGCGCCGACAAGGCCGCCGAGCTCGCGAACGCGTAACCCCTTCGACGAGCTCAGGAACCAAAGGAACTACTATGTCGATCTTTCTGAACAAGGACTCCAAGGTCATCGTCCAGGGCATCACGGGCGGCGAGGGCACGAAGCACACCGCCCTCATGCTCAAGGCCGGCACGCAGGTCGTCGGTGGCGTCAACGCCCGTAAGGCCGGCACGACGGTGCTGCACAAGGCGAAGGACGGCTCCGACGTCGAGCTGCCCGTCTTCGGCTCCGTCGCCGAGGCGATCGAGAAGACCGGCGCCGACGTGTCGATCGCGTTCGTGCCGCCCGCCTTCACGAAGGACGCGATGGTCGAGGCCATCGATGCCGAGATCCCGCTCCTCGTCGTGATCACCGAGGGCGTGCCCGTCGGCGACACCGCCGAAGCGTGGGCGTACGCGCAGTCCAAGGGCAACACGACGCGCATCATCGGCCCGAACTGTCCCGGCATCATCACGCCCGACGAATCGCTCGTCGGCATCACGCCGGCCAACATCACGGGCAAGGGCCCGATCGGCCTCGTGTCGAAGTCGGGCACCCTGACCTACCAGATGATGTACGAGCTGCGCGAGATCGGCTTCTCGACGGCCATCGGCATCGGCGGCGACCCGATCATCGGCACGACGCACATCGATGCGCTCGAGGCCTTCGAGGCCGACCCCGAGACGAAGGCGATCGTCATGATCGGCGAGATCGGCGGCGACGCCGAAGAGCGCGCGGCCGACTTCATCAAGGCCAACGTCACCAAGCCCGTCGTCGGCTACGTCGCGGGATTCACGGCACCCGAGGGCAAGACGATGGGCCACGCCGGTGCGATCGTCTCGGGCTCGGCGGGCACGGCACAGGCCAAGAAGGAAGCGCTCGAGGCCGCCGGCGTCAAGGTCGGCAAGACGCCGTCCGAAGCCGCCGCACTCATGCGCGACATCATCAATTCGCTGTAAGCGTCTGAACGAAAGCGGATGCCGGGACTCTGAGTCCCGGCATCTGCTTTTTCGTTCGCCTTTTCGAGGTTCGGATGTATTCCAGGACAGGAATCGGACTCTGGGTCTTGTGGAGGGTCATCCCCGACCCCTACAGTTCGAATCGGACTGCGAGTGGGTGATCGACGCTCGCATGGGGGACGGGGATCTCAGCAGGACGATTGGGCAGAAAGGGCCCCATGAGTCAGAGACCCCCTTTCACAGGGGAACGCAGGGGACGCCGCGCGCGCGTGGCGTCGGTCGGTGTGTCGGCGTGGCGCACGGCCCTCGTCGGCGCGCTCTGCGTCGGTCTCGCGTTCGGCCAGGTGGCCGGGGCCTCGCTCGTCGCCGCTGTCGAAACGCCCGTCGCCGAGACGCCTCGTTCGACCTGGACGCCCCCGCTTCCGCTCATCGAGCGGCAGGCCGAACCGGCGTCGGAACCCGTCGTCGTCGACGTGCCCGCGCCGGAAGAGCCCGCCCCGATACCTGCTCCCGCGCCGCGTTCCGGCGCTCGCACGCTGGTCTACGTCGATGTCGTGCCAATCGCCCCCGCCCCCGCCCCCGCCCCTCCCGTCTCGCCGTTCGGCCCCAACTGCCGACAGGTCTCGACGGGATCTCCGACGGGCGCAGGCACCTCCGAATCGTCGACGAGCACGAGCAGCACGAGCCTCACCTGCGGTCCCGGGACGGTCGGGCCCGGCACGATCGGATCGGCCCCGACGCCGCCGCCGCTGCCGGAGATCCCGGGCCTTCCGACACCGCCGACGCCGCCCGAGCCGCCGACCCCGCCCGTGCCGCCGATCCCGACGCCCGACCCCGTGCCGACACCGGATCCGGTGCCGACGCCCGACCCGGCCCCGACCCCCGACCCCACCCCGACCGATGACGTCGAGGGCGCGCCCGCCATGCTGTCGGTGCGCTCGCTCGAGGTCGTCGACGGCGAGATCGTGATCGGCGATGCCGAGGTCGCGGAGCACGACACCGAGACGGCGACGATCCCGGGCGACGCCGAGACGACGGACGCCGCCGAGACGACGGACGCCGCCGCGGACATGAACACGACGGATGCTGCGTCCGAGACGGACGCGACGGATGCTGCGTCCCAGGCCGTCGCGACGGACACGACGGACGCGACGCACAGCGAGACCGGTGAGGTCGACGCCGATGCCGGGACGGGCGCCGCGGATGCCGCATCCACCGACGCGACCGAGACCGACGCGACGCACACCGACGTCACGGCCGCGCAGGCCGCGGACCCCGTCGTCGACTTCACGCTCAACGACGCGACCGACGGCGACACGATCGAGGTCGCACCCGACGCCGACAACCTCGGGTACATCCTCGTGCGCAGCCTCACGAACGCGTTCGCGGCGCAGTCGGTCCTGCCGACCGGATCGTTCACGGTCACGACGACCGGCGCCGGCGCCGTCATCCGGATCACGGGCGTCATCGTCTTCCACGGCGTGACGTTCCGCTTCGAGGCGACGCGCATCGTGCTCGACGGCGCGACGCTCGACGCGGGAACCGCCGACGTGACCCTCGCGGCGATCGCCGCCTCGGCCGATGCGACGGCCGCGATCGCCGAGGTGCTGCTCACCGACGCGATCGTCCGCGGCGGAACCGTCACCGCGTCCGCGACGGCGACGAGCACGGTCGACGCGACGGCGACCGACGGCATCGCGCTCGGCTCGAGCGCAGCAGCGGCGACCGTCCGCCTCGACGGCGCATCGCGCATCGAGGCCGCGGTCGACGTCGTGCTCGCGAGCACGTCGACCGTCGCCCTCACGACGACCTCGACCGGCACGGGCGACGGCAGCGACAGCGACGCCGCTCTCGCCGTCGCGACGATCGACAACGCGGCCACGACGCACGTCGGCGGCACCTCGTCGATCCTCGCGGGCGGCGCGGCGCGTCTCACCGCGACGACCGTGACGACGGCGGCGACGACGGCGGATGCCACGGGCGCGAGCGCCGGTGCCGCCATCGCGACGACCCGCGCGACGATCCGTACGTCGGCGACGATCGACTCCACCGCCGCGCAGGGCGTCGTCACGGGCGGCATCCTCACCGTCGCGGCGGACGCGACGCACACGCTCACGACCGCCGCGCTCGCGAGCCCCGGCGGCGCGACGGCCAACGGCACGTCGCCGAGCGACGCGACCGCGACCGCGACGCAGCCCGACGGATACGCATCGGCGCCGGGCGGCACGATCGGCGTCGCGGGAGCACTCGCCTTCACCGAGCTCGACGCGCAGGCGACCGCCGTGCTCGGCGGTGCGGCACCGCTCGCCGTGACCGCCCCCGGTGGCGTCACCGTCTCGGCGACCGCGTCGGGGTCGGCGACGAGCGACGCGGACGCGTCCGCCGTCGCCTCGTCGGCGACGGGCGTCGGCGTCGCCGTCTCGATCACGGTCGCCCACACCCGCACCCGCGCGCACATCGGCAATACCGCGATCGTCGCGCCGACCGTCACGGTCAGCGCCGTCGCCGCGCCTCGCACGGCCGCCGAAGCGAACGAGTATCGCGCGCAGTCGACGTCGGGCGCCGGCGGCGCCTCGTCGGTCGGGGCGGCCGGGGCTCTTGCGATCACGGTCGCGACGTTCCACACGCGCGCTGCGATCGAGCCCGGCGTCACCGTCTCCGCTCCCGGGACGAATCTCATCTTCACGGCACGCGCCGACAACGCCACGGTCGCGCAGGCCCTGCCGGGTGCGCAGGCCGGAGCGACCACCGGAATCGGCGCGAGCATCGCGCTGACCGTCGTGAACGACACGGCGATCGCCGAGGTCGCCGACGGTTCCGTCCTGACCGGTGCGCGCGACCTGACTCTCGTGGCCGAGACGACAGCACCCGCACTCGCCGAAGCGCGCGGCGGTGTCGCATCGGATGCCGCGATCTCGACGGTGCTCGCCGTCACGATCTCGAACGTCTGGACGCGGGCACGTCTCGGAGCGGGCGCGCCTCTCGTGCTGACCGGTGCCTATTCGTCGAGCGCGACCCAGATGGCACCCGTCACGACGACCGCCGCCGGTGATGTGTCCGCCGAGGGCGGCGCCGCCGTCTCCGCCGTCATCGCCCTCACGTTCGCCGACCACGTCGTGCGCTCCGAGCTCGCTCGCGATCTCACCGCTGCCGTCGCGATCACGCTCCGCGCCACGGGGATGGCGTCGTCGACCACGACGGCATCCGCTTCGGCGACCGGCGCACCCGGCGAGGGAGCGCCCTCCGCGCAGACGCCCGCGGCCGCAGCCGGCGACGCGCGCGGCTGGGCCGACCAGGCGGCACCGGCAGAGGGAGCCGCGGTCGGCGGCACGGGCGGCAGCGGGTCGACGCCGATCCCGACACCGAGCACGCCGCAGGGCGATGTCACCGTGACGGCCGCCTTCGCCCTCACGATCCACCAGCTCACCGCCGACACGTCGGTCTCGGGCGTCGCGCTCATCGCGCCGACCGTGCGCTTCGAGTCGCTCGGCAACCTCTCGGTCACGACGACCGCGACCGGGGCTCCGTCCACGCG
The DNA here is from genome assembly GCF_042271185.1 of Microbacterium sp. NPDC055910. Classification (NCBI taxonomy): domain Bacteria; kingdom Bacillati; phylum Actinomycetota; class Actinomycetes; order Micrococcales; family Microbacteriaceae; genus Microbacterium; species Microbacterium sp. NPDC055910. Next base: position 44,471 of record NZ_JBHJZS010000018.1, on the reverse strand, counting down.
CGGCCCCCCGAGCGGCACAACGATCGCCGCGGCCGTTGCGATCACCCTGGCGGACGTCACCGTCCGCGCCGAGGCCGGCCCCTCCACACGCATCACCGCAGACTCGTTCCAGCTCATCGCGGGCATCGCCCCGCAGAACGCGGCAGGCATCCCCGACGCCTCGCACCGCTTCACCACGACAGCCACCGGCGGACAGGGATCCGGAGGCGACCTCGGGGTCGCCGGATCCGTCGCCATCTCGGTCGTCGTCCTCCGCGCGACAGCGGGACTCGCCCCCGGCACCATCGTCGTGCTGGGCGGCGGCGCCCTGTCGATCTCGGCGACGTCGACGTCGCAGACCACGACGCGCGCACTCCTCTCCGACGCGGGAGCCGGCGCGCCGACGACCGGCATCGGCGCGGCGTTCGCCCTCACGAGCGTCGACCACGTGACGATCGCGTCGATCGGCGCCGGCGCGACCGTGACGGGCGCGACCGACATCGCGATCACCGCGGCGGGGGCGGATGCTGCCACCGCCGTCGCGCAGGGCTCGGCGCGCGGCGGGGACACCGCGATCGCGCCGTTCGCCGCCGTCACGCTCTCGACCGTCACGACGCGCGCCGCGATCGGCACGGGTGCGACGCTCGTGCTGTCGGGCAGCCTGTCACTGACGTCGGGGCAGCGCGCGATCGCGTCGAGCGAAGCCCGAGCCGCGACCGGCAGCGACACGGGCACCGCGGTCGGAGCAGGGATCGCCCTCACCCTCACGACGCACACGGTGCGCGCCGAGCTCGGACGCAGCGCGACCGTCGCCGGCACCGTATCGCTCAGCACGGGGTCCGTCTCGCGCTCCACGGCGACCGCCGCCGCGTCGGCCGGCGGGGCTCCCGACAACCCCGCCGATTCGGGCGACCCCGCCAACCCCGGGGGTGGCGCGGGCCCCGGCGTCGACGAGACGATCGCCCAGACACGTGACCACGCGACCGCGGTGTCGACCGCGGCGGGCGGATCCGCCGGCTCGTCGGCTGCGGCACCGAGCGCGTCGACGTCGCAGGGTCAGATCAACGCCGCCGCCGCGATCGCCCTCACGATCGTGACCGTCGACGTGCAGGCGCTCCTCCTCGACGGCGTCGTCGTCTCGGCGGGAACGTCCGTCTCACTGAACTCCGGCGAGAACACCGCCGCGACCGCGACCGCCGACGGATCCGCATCGCAGGGCACGGACGCGACGATCGGTGCGGCCGTCGCGATCACACTCGCGACGGTCACCCACCGTGCGCGCATCGACACGGGCGCTGTCGTCACGGCGCCCGCTGTCGTCCTCGTCGCGCGCACGATCGCAGACGGCGCCGACACGAGCTCATCGATCGGCGCGCACGCGACCTCCGGTGCGGGCGGCGGTGCCGTTTCGGTCGCCGGCAGCTTCGCGCTCACGATCGTCGACGTCGAGACGGCGGCGACGCTCGCGGGCTCCGCCGGCGGCGGCACGCTCGTGATCGGGTCGGGTGCGACGGTCACGACATCGACGACCGCTCTTCCCGCCGGCGAGGGCGTGACGGATGCCGGTGACCTCGGCCTCGGCGCGTCGGTTGCGCTGTCGCTCGTCACGGTCCGCGTTCTCGCCGAGGTCGCCGACGGCGCGACGCTGCCAGACGCGACCCAGGTCACGATCACGGCCGACACGACCGTGACGACGACGGTCGAGGCTCGCATGGGCGCATCGGGCGGAGGCGTCGCGATCACGCCCGTCGTCGCGCTCGCCCTCTCGACCGTGTCGACCCGCGCGCGCGTCGGATCGGGCGCCGCCTCGACACTCGTCGGCGCCCTGCAGATCGCGGCGCGACAGACCGCGTCCGCCTCGACGACGGCCGGTGCCGTCGTCGTCGGTGCGGGCGATGCCGGTGTCGGCATCGCCGTCGCGCTCACGATCGCCGACCACACGACGCGTGCCGCGCTCGCCCGCAGCGTCACCTCCACGGGCGTCCACCTCGCGGCGCACGATACGTCGGACGCGACGGCCACCTCGACCGCCTCCGCATCCGGTGCCCCCGAGAACGCCCCCGGCGCCGATCCCGCAGCCCCCGGCGGTGGTGCCGGCTCGGGTGTCGACGCCGCGGTCGCCGCCGAGCGCGGTCACGCCGACGACGTCTCGACGGCGCACGGCGGCGCGGGAACGGGCTCCGCCGCGACGCCGGCCGCCGAGACATCACAGGGCGGGGTCAACGCGGCAGCAGCCGTCGCGGTCGTGCTCGCGACGATCCGATCGTCGATCGATCTCGCGCCCGGCATCGCGATCGTCTCGACGGGTGTCGTGCACCTCGACAGTGCGGCGGACACCGATGTCGTCGCGCGCGCCGACGGCTCGGCCTCACAGGGCCCCGACGCCACGATCGGCGCCGCCGTCGCCCTCGTCCTCGCCGACGTCGTGAACACCGCGACCGTTCCCGCGCTCGTCAGCATCACGGCACCCGGGCTCGAGCTCACGGCGCGCACCGTCACCGGATCCGACGACGGCGTCTCGCGCATCGACGCGCACTCCGTCGCGGGCGCCGGCGGCGGCAACGTCTCGGTCGCCGGGTCGGTCGCGATCGTCATCGCGACGCTCGAGACGACGGCCGCGCTCGCCGGAACGGCATCGCTCACCGGCGCGCTCGCCGTCGCGGCATCCACCGCTCACGTCATCACGGTGTCGGCTCTTCCTTCGGGTGCGGGCGTGACGGATGCCGGTGACCTCGGCATCGGAGCATCCTTCGCGCTCGCTCTCGTCACCGCCTCGACCGCGGCCGCCCTCGACGGCGCCGTCACGGGCGCGACGGGACTGTCGCTCACGGCGGTCGGTGCATCGACCGTGACCGCCGACGCGCGCATGGGGGCCTCGGGAGGCGGCGTCGCGATCGCGCCCGCCGTCGCGGTCGTCATGCAGACGACGGATGTCGCCGCGACGATCGGTGCGGGCAGCGCCCTCTCGGTCGACGGCGGGGCGACCGTGCTCGCCGACCAGCAGGCGACGGCCACCGCGACCGCCGGCGCGCTCGTCGTCGGCGCCGGTGACGCGGGCATCGGCGTCGCCCTCGCCCTCACGATCGCGAACGTGCTCACGACGGCGGGCCTCGGCCGTTCGCTCACCGCCGCGTCGCTCACGCTCGAGGCGCGGACGCTGGCGAACAGCACGTCGACCTCGACGGCGTCGACGTCAGGGGCTCCCGAGAACCCGGGTTCCGGTGGCGGCGTCGACGCCGCGATCGGTGCCGAGCGCGACCACGCCGATCAGACCGCCGCGGCGCACGGCGCCGCCGGATCGGGCACCGCAGCGACCCCGAGCGCGACGTCGTCGCAGGGCGGAGTCAACGCGGCCGCCGCGGTCGCCGTGACCATGACCGACATCGCGACGCGGGCATCGATCCTGCCCGGTGCCGCGGTCGTGGCATCCGGAATCGTTACGGTGTTGGCCCGCTCGGACGCCGACTCGTCGTCGCGCGCCGACGGCTCGGCATCGCAGGGCGCGGACGCCACGATCGGCGCCGCTGTCGCCCTGGCCCTCGCGACAGGAGCGACCGACGCCGAACTCGCGGCGGGCGCCACGGTGCGCGCCGCGTCGCTCACCGTCCGCGCCGACCAGACCGTGCCCACAGGAGACGGCGTCTCGACGGCCGAGGCGCGCTCCGTCGCCGGTGCCGGTGGCGGCTCCGTGTCGGTCGCGGGCTCGTTCGCGCTGGCGATCGTCGGCCACGCCGTGCGCGCGACGATCGCCGGCACCGTCACGGGCGGAGACGTCGCCCTCGTCGCCCTGTCGTCGATCCGCACGACGGTCGCCGCGCTTCCCGCGGGCATCGGCGTGACCGACGCGGGCGACCTCGGCTTCGGCGCGTCCGTCGCGCTCGCCCTCGTGACGGCGATGACGTCGGCAGAGATCGCGAACGGCGCGATGCTGACCGGCGTCGACGGACTGACCCTCACCGCCGACGGCACGAGCGCGGCAGCCAGCGAAGCGCGCATGGGCGCGAGCGGCGGCGGGGTGGCCCTGTCGCCCGCTGTCGCGGTGACCCTCTCGGATGTCTCCACGACGGCCCGCATCGGCGCGGGCGCGGCGACGACCCTCGCCGGTTCGCTCACCGTGACCGCAGCCCAGCGTGTGACGGCGACGGCCACCGCGTCGTCGCAGACCCTCGCCGCGACCGACGCGGGCCTCGGGCTCGGCGTCGCCCTCGTTCTCGCGACGCACGTGTCCACGGCGGTGCTCGGTCGCAGTCTGACGACGTCGGGCGACGTGCTGCTGCAGGCGACGAACATCTCCACCGCGATCTCGACGGCATCCGCGTCGGCAGCCGGGGCACCGGGCAACGACGACGGCGGAGGCTCCGGTCCCGGCGTCGATGCCGCCGTCGAAGCCGAGCGCGCGCACGCCTCCGACACGTCGGCGGCGCACGGCGGCGCGGCCGCGACGTCGGCGGCGCCGAGCGCGACATCGTCGCAGGGCGGTGTCAACGCCGCCGCGGCGGTCGCCGTCACGATCTCGACCGTGCGCGCCGAGACCGTCATCGAAGCGGGCGTCGTGCTCGTCGCGACCGGCACCGTGCAGCTCGCGACGGGCGTCAACGCCGATGCGACGTCGGCAGCCGACGGCTCCGCATCGCAGGGAACGGACGCGACGATCGGCGCCGCCGTCGCGATCACCCTCGCCGACACCGTCAACCGCGCCGTCGTGCCGGTCGGTGCGACCGTTCGCGCGCGGGCACTCACCGCCACGGCGACCTTCGTGCTCGACGGGGCGGACGAGGTCTCCACGGTCGCCGCGACCTCCGTCGCGGGCGCGGGCGGCGGCAGCGTGTCGGTCGCCGGCTCGTTCGCGCTCGCGATCGTCGACGGCACGGCCCGCGCCGGTGTCGACGGCACCGTCGTGCTGACGGGCGGCGCCCTGACATCGACCGCCGTGTCGCGCTCGACGACGACGGTCCGCGCGCTCCCCGCGGGAGTCGGCGTGACGGATGCCGGTGACCTCGGCCTCGGTGCATCCGTCGCCCTCGCGATCGTGACGAACCGCACGACCGCCGAGATCGGGAACGGCGCCTCGGTGGCGGGTGCGGGCTCGCTCGTGCTGCACGCGACGGGACGCACCGTGACGACCGTCGAAGCCCGGATGGGCGCAGCCGGCGGCGGTGTCGCTCTGTCTCCCGCCGTCGCTGTCGCGCTGTCGACCGACACGGCGACGGCTCGTGTCGGCACGGGCGCACTGATCTCGACGACGGGCGTCATCGATCTCGACGCCGTGCTCGATTCGTCGGCGTCCTCGACGGCGTCGTCCTCGACTCTCGGCGCCGGTGACGCCGGCATCGGCATCGGTGTCGCACTCGCCATCGCGAACCACACCGCTCGCACGGAGCTCGCCCGCAGTCTCACGGCGGCCGGCGACATCACGCTCTCGACGTTCGTGCGCTCGACCGCGACCTCGACCGCATCGGCCTCTGCCGCCGGCGCGCCCGGCGACGACACGGGCGGCGCGGCCGGATCCGGTGTCGACGGCGCGATCGCGGCCGAGCGCTCGCACGCCGACGGCGTCGCGACGGCGCACGGCGGCGGTACGAGCGGTGACGCCGCGACGCCGAGCGCGTCGTCGTCGCAGGGTGGCGTCAACGCGGCCGCGGCCGTCGCCGTCACACTGTCGACCGTGCAGGCCGAGTCGGTGCTCACGGGCGGCATCGTCGTGACGAGCGCGGGCCGCGTCGCCCTGGACAGCCTTGCGAACGCCGACGCGGCGTCCGCGGCCGACGGCTCCGCATCTCAGGGGACGGACGCGACGATCGGCGCCGCCGTCGCCATCACCTTCGCCGACCTCGTCAACCGCGCCGTCGTTCCGACGGGAGCCCGCATCGCGGCGCAGCACGCGACGGTCGTCGCGGGCGTGCACGTCGTCGATGACGACAGCGCCTCGGACGTCTCGGCTCGCTCCGTCGCGGGCGCCGGCGGCGGCAACGTCTCGATCGCGGGATCGTTCGCGCTCGCCGTCGTCACCCCCACGACGCTCGCTGCCGTCGACGGCACGCTCGCCCTCACGGGCGGTGACGCGACCATCGGAGCGACAAGCGCCACAACCTCGACCGTCTCGGCTCTTCCCGCGGGGGCGGGCGTGACGGATGCCGGTGACTTCGGCTTCGGTGCATCCGTCGCTCTCAATCTCGTCACCGACCGCACGATCGCGCGCCTGACGAACGGCGGGTCGGTCACGGGTGCGCGCCACTTCACACTCACCGCCACGAGCACGGACACCGCGACGACCGAGGCCCGGATGGGTGCCGCGGGTGGCGGCGTCGCGCTCTCGCCCGCCGTCGCGGTCACGCTGTCGACGGTCGAGACCACGACCCGCATCGGCACGGGCGGGGTTCTTGCGCTGTCCGGTTCGCTGACGGCGTCGGCGACGCAGAAGGCATCGGCGTCGTCGATCGCGTCGGCTGCTGTCACGGGTGCCGGCGACGCGGGCGTCGGTGTCGGTCTCGGACTGACGATCGCCGGTCACACGGTCGCGTCGCGGCTGGCCCGATCGGTGACGGCCGGTGTCGATGTGAGCCTGCGCGCGAGCGGTGTCTCGTCGTCGGCGTCGACGGCGTCGGCCTCCGCGGCCGGCGCTCCCGAGAACTCGGGTGGCGGGGCCGGCGGCACGGGCGTGGACCAGGCCATCGAAGCGGAGCGCGGTCACGCGTCGTCGACGTCGAGCGCGAACGGCGGCGCGGGTGCGGCCGGCGGTGCCGCCCCTGCGGCGGAGTCGTCGCAGGGCGGCGTCAATGCGGCGGCCGCCGTCGCAGTGACGCTCGCGACCGTCACAGCGGAGACCGCGATCTCGCCGGGCGTCACCATCACGGCCGGCGGCACGGTGACCCTCGCGACGAGCGCGAACACCGACGCCGAAGCCGGCGCTGATGGATCCGCGTCGCAGGGTACCGACGCGACGATCGGCGCGGCGGTCGCGATCACCCTCGCGAACGTTCAGAACCGTGCCTCGGTCCCCGCCGGCGTGACGGTCCGTGCCCAGAACCTGATCGTGTCCTCGACCACGACGACGGATGCCGCCGATACGACATCGACGTTCTCGGCGCAGTCCGTCGCCGGTGCCGGCGGCGGAAGCGTCTCGATCGCCGGGTCGTTCGCCCTGGCCGTCGTCAATCACACGACGCGGGCGGGTGTCGACGGCACCGTCGTCCTCACGGGCGGCGATGCGACGATCACGGCGGCAAGCGCCATCGCCAGCACCGTGCGAGCTCTGCCCGCCGGAGCGGGGGTGACGGATGCCGGTGACTTCGGCTTCGGTGCATCCGTTGCTCTCAACCTCATCACCGACCGCACTCTCGCCGAGATCGGCGACGGCGCGAGTCTTGGCGGCGCTCGTCACGCGACGCTCACCGCGACCGCGACGGACACCGCTGTGACGGAAGCCCGGATGGGTGCCGCGGGTGGCGGCGTCGCGCTCTCGCCCGCCGTCGCGGTGACACTCTCGACCGTTGAGACGACGACCCGTGTCGGCACGGGCGGTGTGCTCGCTCTGACCGGTTCGCTGTCGGCCTCGGCGATGCAGAAGGCGTCGGCGTCGTCGATCGCGTCGGCTGCTGTCACGGGTGCCGGCGACGCGGGCATCGGCATCGGTCTCGGCCTGACGATCGCCGGTCACACGGTCGCTTCGCGACTGGGCCGGTCGGTGACCGCGGGCGTCGATGTCGCTCTGCGCGCGAGCGGTGTCTCGTCATCGTCCTCGACGGCGTCGGCCTCCGCGGCGGGCGCTCCCGGAGACTCGAGCGGCGGAGGATCGGGCACCGGCGTCGATCAGGCCATCGAGTCCGAGCGCGGCTTCGCGTCGTCGACGTCGAGTGCGAACGGCGGCGCGGGTGCGGCCGGCGGTGCCGCCCCCGCGGCGGAGTCGTCGCAGGGCGGCGTCAATGCGGCGGCCGCCGTCGCGGTGACGCTCGCGACCGTCACCGCGGAGACCGCGATCTCGTCGGGCGTCACCATCACGGCGGGCGGCACGGTGACCCTCGCAACGGGCGCGAACACCGACGCCGAAGCCGGCGCTGATGGATCCGCGTCGCAGGGTGCCGACGCGACGATCGGCGCGGCGGTCGCGATCACCCTCGCGAACGTGAACAACCGGGCTTCGGTCCCGGCCGGCGTGACGGTCCGTGCCCAGAACCTGATCGTGTCGACGACGACGACGGATGCCGCGGATACGACGTCGACGTTCTCGGCGCGGTCCGTCGCGGGTGCCGGTGGCGGCAGCGTCTCGGTCGCCGGGTCGTTCGCCCTCGCCGTCGTGAACCACACGACGCGGGCAGCGATCGATGGGGGCGTCGTCCTCACGGGCGGCGATGCGACGCTGACGACGGCGAGCTCGGTATCGACGACGGTCTCGGCGCTCCCCGCGGGCGCGGGCGTGACGGATGCCGGTGACTTCGGCTTCGGCGCATCCGTCGCCCTCGCCATCATCACCGACCGCACGCTGAGCGAGATCGCCGACGGCTCGACCCTGACCGGCGCCCGCCACGTGACCCTGACGGCGACGGCGACGGACACCGCCGTGACCGAGGCCCGCATGGGTGCTGCGGGCGGCGACGTCTCCCTCGCTCCCGCCGTCGCGATCACGCTGTCGAACGTCACGACGACGACGCGCATCGGAACCGGAACGCTCAACGTGACCGGCTCGCTCTCGGCGACAGCGGCGCAGAAGGCGACCGCGTCGACCACGGCATCGTCATCGACCGAGGATGCCGCGACCGCCGCCGTCGGAGTGAGCCTTGCGCTTACGATCGCCAATCACACCGTGACATCCGTTCTCGCCCGATCCGTCACGGCGGGCGTCGATGTCGTGCTCGGTGCATCGAGCATCTCGTCGACGACGTCGAACGCCGTCGCGTCGGCGGCAGGAGCCCCCGAGAACGACGCCGACTCGGGCGACGCCGAGAACCCGGGCGGCGGCGCCGGTACGGGCGTCAATGACCTCGCGGCGGGGGAGCGCGCGCACGCCGACGGCGTCGCGGGGGCGAACGGCGGACAGACCTCGGGCGACCAGGCGGCCCCGACGGCGGAGTCCAGCGACGGCTCGGTCAACGTCGCCGCGGCCATCGCGATCACCCTCGCCACTGTGCGCGCGCAGACCATCGTCGAGTCGACGAGCATCACGGCGGGCGGCAGCGTGCGCTTCGCCTCGAGCGCCAACACCGACGCCGCGTCGTCGGCAGACGGATCGGCCGCCGGCGACGGCGATGCGACGATCGGCGCCGCTGTCGCTCTGACCCTCGCGAACGTGCGCAACAGCGCCGAGGTGCCCGCACACCTCACGGTGCGCGCGCAGAACCTCGCGGTGAGGGCGACGGTCACGGCGGACGGCGCCGACACGACCGCGACGATGGGTGCGGCAGCGGTCTCGGGCGCGGGTGGCGGCAAGATCTCGGTCGCGGGCTCGTTCGCCCTCGCCGTCGTCAACCACACGACCCGCGCGGGCATCGACGGCACCGTCGTGCTGACGGGCGGCGACGCGACCCTCACCGCCGCGAGCCGGGTGGCCACGACCGTGACCGCCCTGCCGCACGGAGCCGGCGTCGTCTCGACGGGAGACGCGGGCGTCGGCGCCTCGGTGGCCCTCAACCTGATCACCGACAGCACGACGGCCGACATCGCCGACGGCGTCAGCCTCACGGGTGCGCGCCACGTGACCCTCACCGCGACGGCACACGACACGGCGGTCACCGAGGCCCGCATGGGCGCCGCGGGCGGATCCGTCGCGATCGCCCCCGCCGTCGCGGTCACCCTGTCCAATGTCACGACGACGACGCGCATCGGCACGGGCGTGCTCGTGATCACGGGCACCCTCGAGATGGCGGCGATCGAGAAGGCGACCGCCGCCACGACGGCGTCCTCTGCCGTGCTCGATGCGACGGATGCCGCGATCGGTGTCGCGCTCGCCCTCACGATCGCCAACCACGGCGCTCTCACGACGCTCGCCCGCAACGTCACGGCCGGCGTCTCGGTGACGCTGCGCGCGTCGAGCGTCTCGGCATCGAGCGGCCTCGCGACGGCTTCCGCCGCCGGTGCCCCCGCGAACGAGGACTCCGGCGACCCCGAGAACCCCGGCGGCGCCGCGGGAACGGGCGTCGACCAACTCGCGCAGCGCGAGCGCACCCACGCCGACGGGGTCGCGACCGCCAACGGTGGTGCGGACTCCGGCACACAGGCCACACCGAGCGCCGAGACGAGCGACGGCCCCGTGAGCGTCGCCGCCGCGGTCGGCATCGTCGTCGTGAACGTGCGCGCCGAGACGGTCATCGATCCCGTCGTCACCCGCATCACCGCGGGAGGAACGGTGACGTTCGCCTCGAGCGTCAACACCGACGCGCGCTCGGGCGGCGACGGTTCCGCTGCGGGCGACGGCGATGCGACGATCGGCGCCGGTGTCGCCCTGACCCTCGCGACGACCGTCAACCGTGCGACGGTGCCCGCGACCCTCACGATCACGGCACGCGACGTCACGCTGTCGGCGACCATGACCGCCGATGCGGGCGACGTCACCTCGACCTTCGGTGCGGCCGCATCCGCGGGGGCCGCGGGCGGCAACGTGTCGGTCGCGGGCTCGGTCGCGATCGCGATCGTGACGACCCGCACGACGGCGGCCACGCACGGCACGCTCGTGCTGACCGGCGGCGATGTGAGCCTCACGGCGCAGAGCGCCGTCGCGGGCAGCACGACGGCCCTTCCGACGGGCGAGGGCACGACCGGGGCGGGCGACGCCGGCATCGGCGCGGCGTTCGCCCTCACCCTCGACACGCACGAGACGACGGCGCTCATCGACGACCTGGTCTCGGTGACGGGCGCCCGCGACGTGTCGCTCACGGCCGATGCGCGCGATGCGACGACGACGGAAGCCCGCATGGGCGCGGCAGGCGGCGGCGTCGCCGTCGCCCCCGCCGTCGCGATCGTGCTCTCGAACATCACGACGCGTGCGCGCATCGGCACGGGAACCCTGTCCGCCACGCGCGATGTGCTCATCCGTGCGACGCAGCACGCGTCGGCGACGGGCACCGCGAGCGCTGCCGCGATCGCGACGGAAGATGCGGCCGTCGGTGTCGGTCTCGCGCTCACGATCGCCAACCACTCCGTGACCTCCGAGCTCGCCCGGGTCGTCACGGCCGGTCGCCACGTCACGATGCAGGCGTTCAGCTGGTCGCGGTCGGGTGCCGTCGCGTCGGCGTCGGCGTCCGGTGCGCCCGACGACGGCTCGGGCACCGACGGAACGGCCGGCTCGAGCGTCGACGATCAGGTCGGCGGCCAGCGCGGCCACCTCGATTCGGTCGCTGCCGCGAACGGCGTCGGTGACTCCGGCAGCGCGGACACCCCGAACGCCGAGACGAGTGCCGGGCCCGTCACGGTCGCCGCCGCGGTCGGCATCGTCATCTCGACCGTGCGCGCGCTCTCGATCGTCGCGCCCGAGGTCGGCACGATCACGGCGAGCGGCACTCTGACGCTGTCGTCGTCGCAGAACACGGATGCCGCCTCCGGCGCCGATGGAACCGCTGCGCGCGGCGGCGACGCGGCGATCGGTGCGGGCGTCGCGATCACCTACGCCGACGTCGTCAACCGCTCGGTGGTGCCCGCCACGCTGATCGTGCGCGCTCAGGCCCTCACGGTCTTCGCGACCATGACGGTCGACGGTGCCGACGCCGTCTCGACGATGAGCGCGATCGCCTCGTCGGGCGCGGGCGGCGGCAACGTGTCGGTCGCAGGATCCGTCGCGATCGGCATCGTGACGATCGACACTCTCGCTGCCGTGTCGGGCACCGTCGAGCTGACCGGTGGAGACGCCGTGCTCGCCGCCGGCAGCGCGCTCGCGACGACCGTCAAGGCGCTCGCGGCGGGCGAGGGCGTCGTCTCGACGGGAGACGCCGGCGTCGGTGCATCCTTCGCGCTCGCCCTCGTCACGGTCGACACGCACGCGCGACTCGACGACGGAGTGGCACTGACCGGCGCGAACGGGATCGCCCTCGTCGGCTCGACGACCAGCGCGACCGTGACGGAAGCCTCGATGGGCGCGAAGGGCGGCAACGTCACCGTGACGCCGTCGATCGCGATCACGATCTCGAACGCCCGCACGAGCGCCGTCATCGGTGCTCTCGGCACGACGCCCATCCGGGCGACGGGCGACGTGCAGCTCTCGGCGACGCAGCACACGTCGGCGCACACGACGGCCGGTGCCGTCGCGACCGAGGGCGGCGACGCCGCGATCGGCATCGCGATCGCCCTGACCTTCGCCTTCGACGAGACCCACGCGACGACCCGGCGCAGCATCGTGTCGGGCGGCTGGACGACCCTGTCGGCGACGGGCTCGTCGCGCAACGGCGCGACCGCGGCCGCATCCGCGAGCGGCGCACCGGGCGAGGACAGCGCCGATGCGCCCTCGGGTGACGTCGACGCGCAAGTGCAGGATCAGCGCGCCTACGCGAACGGTGCGAGCATCGCGCAGGGCGGCGACGGCGTGCAGAACACCGACAGCCCCTCGGCCTCGACGAGCGACGGCGGTGTATCCGTCGCGGGCGCCGTCGGCCTCACGCTCGCCGACGCATCGTTCACGGCGTGGCTGCCCGATGACCTGTCCGTCACGGCGGGCGGACACGTGTGGCTCCTGACGGCGGCTCAGGTCGACGCCGTCACCTCGGCCTCGGGCACGGCCCTCGACGCGGAAGACGCCGGTGTCGGCGTCGCGGTCGCCCTCACGCTCGCCTTCGTCGAAAACCGCGCGTGGATCGGCGAGAACACCGTCATCGCGGCGAACGGCTTCGCCGCATCCGCCACGATGACCACGATCGGCGACCACGGGGCGCACGACTTCTCGGCTGTCGCGGAGGCAGGCGCGGGCTCGAAGGACGTCGGCGTCGCCGGCGCCGTCGCCCTCAACCTCGTCACGAACTCGACCGAGGCGTGGATCCCGTCGAGCGCCCGCGTCGACTTCGGCACGGGCGACGTCACGATCGCCGCAGAGAACCGCCGCACCGACACGGCGAAGGCGAAGGCGGATGCCGTCGGCGGCAGCTCCGGCACGGGCGTGGGCGCATCGGTCGCCGTCAACGTCATCGCCGACGACACGACGCGCGCCGAGATCATGGACGGCGCCGATGTCACAGGCGGCGCGAACGTCACGGTGCGCGCGGACCACACCGACACCGTGGTCAACGAAGTGACCGCGGGATCCGAGGGCGGCACGGCGGTCAGCCCCGGCGTCGGCATCAACCTCATGCTGCCGACGATCATCGCGCGCCTCGGCGCACCCGGTCCGCGTGCCTTCGTCGCGAGCGGTCCCGTCACGGTGCGCGCGACGCACACGGGAACCGTCACCCTGACCGGCGACGCGGATGCCGCGGGCTCGAGCGTCGCGATCGGCGCGATCATCGTCGTGAACGTCGTCGACGTCGACGTGCTCGCCGAAGTGCAGCGGGACGTCACGGCGGGGGCCCTGTGGATCATCGCGACGACCGAGCTGCACGCGAGTGCGACGGCGAAGGCGAGTGCGCGCGGCACGCTCGGCGGGTCCGAGAGCGAGGACGACGCCGAGAACGCCGACGCGCAGGCGCAGCAGCAGCTCGACAGCACCCCCGCGACGAGCGGCAGAGGCGGCACGCTGCCGTCGTCGAGCGACGGTGTCGCGCGGGGCAACGGGCAGGCGCAGAGCGAGGGCGGCCAGCAGAGCGACGGCGTCGGGGTCGGCGCGGCGGTCGCGGTGGACTGGATCCTCGTCGACAGCCAGGCGCTCCTCGCACCCGGACTCACGGTCACCGTCGACGGCGTATTCGCGGTGCTCGCGACGAACGAGACGGATGCCGCGGCGAAGGCCCTCGGCACATCGTGGAGCATCGAGAGCGACACGAACACGGTCGGCGTCGCGGTCGCCCTCAACGTCATCGATGTCGTGAACCGCGGATCCGTCGGCGCGGGCGCCACGATCACGGCGGGCTCCGTCGCCGTCGCGGGCCGCACGCCCGCGAACGCACGGAACGACGTGCAGGCGTGGGCGATCGCCGCCGCGGCAGGCCAGGGCGACGCGGCCGTCGCAGGATCGGTCGCCGTGCAGATCATCGACCTCGTCAACGACGCCGTCATCGGCGCGGGGTCCACGCTCGTCGTCGCGGGCGGCATCTCGCTCGACGCGAGCAACCCCATGGGGCTGCAGGCGCTCGCGGCATCCGGGGCCGTCACGACCGACGGCAGCGGCGTCGGCGCCGGCATCGTCGTGCAGATCGTCACGACGTCGACCCTCGCCCACATCGACTCGACTTTCGCGGCGCCCACCACGATCGACGCCGGTGGTGCCGTCATCGGCCGCGCCGCGGCATCCCTCGCTCCGCTCGCCGCACCCGAGGTGCCGCTCATCGAGCTCCCCGCGTTCACGGGCGTCGCGCTCGGCGCCGCGCTCGGCGGCGGCGACGCGGGCGTCGGCGGATCGCTCGTCGTCAACGTCGTGAACCGCGAGACCCGCGCATGGCTCGGCGACGCGGCATCCCTCAATCAGACCATCGGCGCACTGCCGGGCCAGGACCTGTCGTTCACGGCCTCGGACCAGACGACGTTCGTCGACCTCGCGGGTGCTCTGGGTCTGTCGACGGGCAGTGCGGGCATCGGATTCGCACTCGTCGTCGGCGTGCACAACAAGGACGTCCGCGCGTACATCGGCCGTGGTGTGCAGGCCGACGTCGGCGGCTCGGTGTGGCTCGTCGCGACGGCGGGGGAGAGCTTCACCGAGATCGTCGCGGGCGGTGCCGCGGCATCGGATGCCGGCATCGCGGGATCGTTCGTCGTGCTCGTGGTCAACCAGGGCAGCGATGACCCGGGAACGCGCGCCTACATCGACAGCTCAGCGCAGACGCCCACCGCGGTGCGGGCGCGCGGCGCCATGACGATCATGGCCGCGGACCCCGTCGACGCGATGCTCTTCGCGGGCGCGGTGGGAGCGGCGAGCACAGCGGGCGTCGGGTTGTCGTCGGTCGTCTTCGTGCGCGACGGCATCGTCGACGCCTACGCGGGACGCGATGCCACCCTGTGGGCGCGCGGCGGCACGGGACTCATCCTCACGGCGACGCAGAGCGAAGATCTGTGGCTCGTCGCCGTCGGTGGTGCGGTCGGCGGCACGGCCGGTGTGGCGGGGGCGGCGACCGTCGGCGTGCAGAACAACCGCACCCATGCGCACCTCGATCGTGGCGTCACCCTCGACGCCGTCGCGGCCGGTGGCGGATCGGCGGGCGCCCGCATCGCCGCGACCGACGACACGACGCTGCGCGGCATCGCGGGTCAGCTCGCGATCGGCGGCACGGCCGGTGTCGGCCTCGGCGCCGACGTGCAGGTCGTCACGAAGTCGACCGAAGCCTGGATCGCACCCGAGACGCTCGTCACGGTCGACGGCGACGTCACCGTCGATGCGACCTCGGGCGAAGACGTCACGAGCGTCGCCGCCGGTGCGAGCGTCGGCGGCACAGCTGCCGTCTCGGCCAACGCGACCGTGTCGGTCTACACGGTCACGACGAAGGCCTTCATCGGTGAGGTGTGTGGCGCCGCGACCGTCACGGAGGCCGCGTGCGGTTCGTCGCGCGCGATCGTCCTCGCGGGTGGCAGCGCCCGGGTCGCCGCGAACGAGATCCTCACGATGGACATCGTGTCGGGGTCGGTCGCCGCCTCCGGCACTGCGTCGGTCGGGCTGACGGCCGCCGTGCCCGTGCTGAAGAAGACGACGACCGCGTTCATCGGCGACCTGTCGCGCGTCACGGCGCTCGGCGGCGGGGGAGGCCTCGCGGCCGCGGGGGCGTTCCAGATCGACTACATCGACACACGGTTCAGCCCGCAGACGGCGATCACGGGCGGCAACCAGATCGACCTCGGCTATGCACACGGCATCCGCGACGGCGAGCGCGTCTCGTACGACGCGGGCGGCGGACAGCCCATCGTCGGACTCACCCCCGGCGCCACGTACGTCGCGATCGTCGATGCGGCGTTCCCGACGCGCCTGCGTCTCGCGGCGACGTCGGGCGGGGCTCCGATCACGCTGGCATCGCCCGCCCGCCCGGGTCAGTCGCACCGCATCTTCGCGACCGACGAGGCGACCGTGCCCGGCCGCTTCGCTCCGTACTTCACCCCCTCGATCGACGTCGACGGCGGCGCGAACATCGTGCACCTGCCGTACGACATGCCCGACGGCGATGCCGATTCGACGTCGAGCGGCGGTGGAACGCCCCTGCAGACGGGCGATGCCGTCGTCTACACGGCGAACGGCGGCACCCCCATCGGCGGTCTCGTCGACGGCCGCGTCTACTACGTCGTCATGATGGGTCCGGACAGCTTCCGGCTCGCCGCCACGAAGTGCGGCGCGCTGCCCACGTCGGACGGATGCAGCGGCGGTGCCGTCACGACGATCGACCTCGCCCCGGCCGCCGCAACGGGACGGGCGCACAGCTTCGTCCGCCAGGGGATGCAGCCCCCCGGTGACCCCGCGCGCATCACAGGCAAGCGCGTCATCACGCAGAGCCCCGGCGCCGTCTTCGGCGTCGCCGTCATCGCCAACAACAGCGACGAGATCCTCGCCGTCGGTGCCAGCGCCGCCGTCGCGGCGACGGTCGGTGTCGGGGCGGCGGGCAACGTCAACGTCGTGACGGCCGACACCGACGCCTTCATCGGCCGTCAGGCGCGCATCAACGACGACAACACGGGTGCATCGCCGTGGCAGTCGGTCACGGTCGCCGCCTCCGGCGACTTCCGTCAGCTCATGGTCGCGGCCGGCCTCGGCGGAGGCATGGCGGGCATCGCCGTCAACGCGGCTGTCGACATCGTGAACCTCGACGTCGACGCGACGATCGGCGACGGCGCGATCGTGCGCGCGGTCGGTGACGTCTCGCTCACTGCGCGCAGCGGTCAGGACGTCGTGGCGGTCGCCGCATCGGCGGGTGCCGGCGTCGCGGGCATCGCCGTCGCCGTCGCGACGATCGTCGTCGACAGCCACACGTACGCGCGGACAGGACAGGGCGTCATCATCGACGCCGGCAACAACGTGCTCGTGCGCGCCGATGATGCGACATCGCTCACGATCGCCTCCGGCGGCGTCGGTGTGGGCTTCGTCGGAGGGGGCGCCGGTATCGCGGTCGTCGTCTTCACGAAGGACACGCGCGCCTCGATCGGCGCGTTCAACGTGATCGACGCCCGTGCACGCGGCGGATGGAGCATGAGCGCGATCCCGCTCGGCACGGCGACGGACGCCGGCTTCCCGACGTCGATGCAGCAGGGCCTCGCGGTCGTCGCGACGAGTGAGCAGGACGTGTTCGGCATGGCCCTCGCGGCGGGCGGCGGCTTCGTCGGCGTCGCGGGCGCCGTCAACGTCACGCTCATCTCGGGTACGACGGTCGCCCTCATCGACACGCGCAGCATCATCAACGCCGACCGTGCGGGTGCGGGTGCAGGCCAGGGCGTCTCGGTGTCGGCCGCGGACCGCACCGACACCTTCACGCTCGGCGGCGGTCTCGGCGCGGGCTTCGTCGGCGTCGCGGGCGGTGTCGACATCGGCGCCGTCGACGTCTCGGCGGGCGCCGGCATCGGCGACTTCGCCGTCGTCTACGCTCGCGGCGACATCCGGATCCAGGCGATGTCGATCCGCAGCATCCAGACCTTCGCCCTGAGCTTCGGGGCGGGCGCCGTCGGCGTCGCCGGCTCGGTGTCGGTGTGGGGTGCCGGCGTGACGCCGTCGGGCTCGTACGACGACGGTGGCGGCTCGCAGGACGGGCTCT
This sequence comes from Microbacterium sp. NPDC055910, assembly GCF_042271185.1. Classification (NCBI taxonomy): domain Bacteria; kingdom Bacillati; phylum Actinomycetota; class Actinomycetes; order Micrococcales; family Microbacteriaceae; genus Microbacterium; species Microbacterium sp. NPDC055910. The sequence goes on along the minus strand of NZ_JBHJZS010000018.1, from coordinate 26,706 downwards.
CGTCGTCGGAGGGCACGCCACAGGGCCAGGCCGACCAGTACGCGTCGGGCACCGGCGCCAACGGCTACGGGTCGATCCTGAACGGTGCGCAGGACTCGTCGGGCACGAGCACCGCGGACCGCAAGCAGAAGGGTCTCGCGGACGCACAGGCAGGCGTCACCGCAGCGACGCCCGGTGCCGGCATCGTCACGACGCGCTTCTCGAGCGTCCCCACGACCCGTGGCACGGCGAGCCGCATCGGCGTGGGCGCGATCGTCGAGGCGGGTGGATCGGTCGCCGTGACCGCCGTCGCCCGCGACAGCTTCTTCGCCGTCGCCGGATCCGCCTCGGGTGGCATCGGTGCCGTCGGGCTCTCGCTCGTCGTCGCGAACCTCACCTCGATCGTCGACGCCGGCATCGAGCGCAACGCCGTCGTCCGCGCCGGCGGCGGCATCGCGGTGCGCGCCGAGGCGCGCGAGCGCACCGAGGCGATCGCCTTCTCGGGGCAGCTCGCGGGCGTCTCGATCGCGGGGCAGATCGTCGTCATCGACAGCGACGCCCGCCAGACGGCGCACATCGACGACGGCGCTGCGATCCCGACGGCCGGCGGCACGGTCGCCGTGACGGCCTCGGCCGACCGCCGGGTCGCCCCGACCGTCATCGGCGTCGCCCTCGCGCTCGGCGCGGCGGGCGCCGCCGTCGCCCTCGCGGACGTGCACGGCGACACGGTCGCACGCGTCGGCCTCGTGCGGCTCGGCGACGCCGCCGCCGTCGGCGGACTGACCGTCACCTCGACGTCCGTCATCGATGTTCCCGTCCTGGCCTTCTCGGTCTCGGGGGGTGTGCTCGGAAGCCTCACCGGTGTCGGCGCGACCGGCACGATCTCGGGTCGCACGGCGGCCGAGTTCGCCGGTGTGGCACGTGTGTCGGGGGCCGTGCAGATCGTCGCCGACGCGCGCAACACGGTCGACACCGAAACCCTCAACGTCCAGACCGGCGCCGTCACGGTCGGCATCACGTTCGCCCGCGCGACCGTGTCCCGCACGACGACGGCGCTCGCCGCCCCCGGGTCCTGGCTGTCCGCGGGCGGCGCCGTCGCCCTGCGCGCCACGAGCCGCAGCCACACGAGCGCCGACATGGGCGGGGGCAGCGCCGCGGGCGTCGCGGCACTCTTCATGAACCCCGTCGCCCGCGTGACGGGCGGCACCACCGCACGATTCGCCGCCGACCTCGCGGCATCCGGATCGCTCGTCGTCGAGGCGCAGGGACAGAACCAGGCGCGCGCGAACGCCTTCGTCGCGAGCATCGGCATCCTCGGCAGCGGGCAGGGCGTCTCGGTCGACGCGATCGTCACCGAGAGCGCGTCGGTGCGCGCCACGATCGACACGGGCACCGTCTTCAGCTCGGGTCTCGTCGCGGTGCGCGCGCGGATCCTGCAGGACGGCGGCGCGGGCAACGTCGCGACCGCCGGCGCCACCGGTGTCTCCGGCGGACTCATCTCCCTCGGCGTGTACGTCGCGAGTGCCGTGCTCGAAGGCGCGACGACCGCGATCCTGTCGAGTGTCGTCGGTGCCTCGGGTGCCGTCGAAGCGCGCGCCGACTCGAAGGCGGATGCTGCCGCCGCGACCTGGACCGCGGGCATCGGCTACTACCAGGTGTCGGGCTCGGTCGTGAACGCCGACGTGCGGCAGTCCGCGCTCACGCGCGCCGCGATCCTCTCGCCCGTGTGGTCGACCGGCGCGACGACGATCGTCGCGGTCGCCGCGAACACGGCGACCGCCGAGACGGATGCGGCCAGCATCGGCTTCATCAACGTGGGCATCACGATCCCGACGGCCGAGATCTCGGCCGCGACGATCGCCGAGCTGCTCGCGGGTCTCGTCGGCAACGGACTCACGGTCGACGCCCGCGGCACCAACACGGCGCGCGCCGACGTCGACTACGTCTCGATCGGCTTCATCGACGGCGGTCTCGGCGGGGCGACGGCAGTCGTGCGTGAAGCGGCGGCCGTGACGGCGCGCGTCGACACGGGGTCGGCGGCCGTGCTCGCCGGCACAGGCGCCGTCGCGGTGACCGCGTGGTCGGCGCACACGGCATCGGCGGACATGCGCAAGTCGACCGCGGGGGCCTTCACGATCGGCGGTCTGCTGCCCGTCGCCCGCATCGAGGCGTCGACGCGAGCAACGGTCACGACACCGTCGGCGCAGTCCGGATCCTTCACCGTGAGCGCGTCATCGGCCAACGCCGTCGACGCGACGGCACGCATGCGCTCGCTCGCGATCATCGGCGTCCGCGGTACGGTCGCGTCGGCGACGATCGAGCAGACCGCGCTGACATCGGCGACCGTCGCATCCACCGTTGTGCTGCGCGCGTCGGGCATCGTCACCGTGCGCGCCGACAACCGCACGGGGACGCACGCCCTCTCGTCCATCGTCAGCGGGGGTGGCGGGCTCATCGACGCGGGCATCTTCGCCGCATTCGCCTCGACGCGCGCCGCCGTCACGGCGGCGTTCGACGGCACGCTCGCGGCGTCGACCGGCGTCGTCGTCACCGCGGCGGGCGGAACGACCGTGACGGCGACCATTCAGGCGGGATCGATCGGCCTCGGCAGCATCACGGGAAGCGTCGTCTCGGCCGATATCTACGAACAGGCCGCGATCACCGCTCGATTCGGCACCGGTGCTCTCATGACGACGGGAACCGTCGCCGTCACGGCGACGACCATCGACCGCGCCACCGCCAGCACCGACCTCGCTTCGGGCGGCCTGGTCGTCGTCGCCGTCTCGGTGCCGACCTCGCGCATCGCGAACGCTCTCACCGCCGACTACTCTGCTCGCCAGGTCGGCGGCACCGGGATCACGGTGCGCGCCGACGCGACCCGCGCCGTCACCACGACGTCCGGCTCGATCGGCTTCTCGCTCATCGGGGTCGCCCATTCGTCGGGTGAGGCGCTCATCACGAGCGGCGCGGTCACGCAGGCCCGAATCCGCCCCGGCGCGACGATCACCGCGCCCGCGGCGGGAGTCTCGGTGACGGCGAAGGCTGCGAACTCTGCGACGGCCGAAGCGGGCGGGATCAACGTGGGACTCATCCTCGCCGCGACGAACGCCGAGCCCCTCGCGTGGGTCGACACGCGCACCTACGCGCACATGCAGGCCTGGATCGGCGGATCGGGTGCCGACGGTGCGGGTGCCGCGTCGCTGACGGTCGACGCGTCGGCGACGAATCAGGCCGATGCATCGCTCGTCAACCGCACCGGCAGCGCCATCTCGATCTCGACGGGCCGCGCCACGGCACGCGTCACGCCCGTGACCGAGACCCTCGTCGGCAACGCCCAGCCGATCGTCGTCGGGGGCAGCGTCACGATCGGCGTCGCCGAGCAGCCGGTGTCGCGTTCGTACGCGCAGACGTTCGCCGCGGGTGCCCTCTCGATCTCGAAAAACTACGCACGCGCCGAAACGACTCCGACCGTCCGACTCACCGTCGCCGACGGCACCTACCTGCGGGCCGGTGGCACCGTGACGCTCAACGCGCTGCAGAACTCGCTCACCCCCGTCGTGCCGCCGGGACTCGTCTTCGATGCCGTGACGGGCGTCGACACGGCGAACGAGACGATCACGATCACGGGCGCCCACGGTCTGCAGACCGGCGGCAGCGTGACCTACACGCCGGGCACGAGCACTCCCGTCGGCGGGCTGCAGCCGGGATCGCGCTACAACGTCATCGTCGTCTCGCCGAATACGATCCAGCTCGGGTCGATCTTCCAGGGCGCGCTCATCGACGCAGCATCCGATGTCATCACCTTCGGACGCACGATCGACGGCGAGTTCACCGAGATGCCGCACAACTTCATCGACGGTCAGCGGGTCATCTACTCGTCGCCGGGGGTGGACGCCGTCGGCCTCACGAACGGGCGTGCCTACCTCGTGCGGGTGGTCGACGAGTTCCGGATCCAGCTGATCGACGCCGCGACCTCGCAGACACTCGTCGAGTTCACCGGCGGCGCCGTGATCGACGACCGCATCTGGGCGGTGAACGACTACGTCAACGGTCAGGCCGTGCAGTACCTCGCGCCCGACGCCCTCGCGAGCTTCGGCAGCAACCGCGTCGACATCATCGTCGACGCGAACGGCGTGCCCCTCAACGTCAGCGGACCCGGCAGCGCCTACATGACGGAGGACAACAACCGCATCGCGCTGCGCGCCCACGAACTGACGACGGGACAGCAGATCGTCTACCGCTCGAACGGCGGAGCCCTCGGCGGACTCGTGAACGGCGCGACCTACTGGGTCATCGTCGTCGGCCCGCACGAGATCCAGCTCGCCGCGTCGCAGTGCCAGGCGGTGGGAACGTGCGTCGACCCCGACGACCCCGATCAGCTCATCCCGGTGTCGGCTCTCGGACTCGCCGGCAGCTTCGATGCCGCGGCGATGAGCATCGTGCACGGTCTCTACGCGCCGGGTCAGCAGCCCATCAACGGCCTGCGACACGGTGAGCGCTACTACATCTACGACCGCACGGCGACGTCGTTCCGTCTGTCGACGGTCCCGGGGCCCTTCTCGGGCCTGTTCGCCGTGGCGATCTCGGGCGGCGGCAGCGTCGGCACGAGCCGGTTCGTGCCGGCTGTCGTCGACCTCGGTCGCGACAGCATCGCCGACCTGCTGTCGCACGGTCTCGTGATCGACCTGACGTCGACGGGGGCGGGGCCGCAGCAGCTGCACTCGCAGCCGCTCACGCCGGTGCTTCCCGGCGGCGGTGTCTTCACCGAGGCTAAGGTGTACGGCTCGGGCGTCGGGTTCATCTCGTCGACGAGCAGCCTGCCCACGGCGAGCTTCACAGCGAACCTCGCGCTCACCCTGGGGCGCAACGCCCGCATCCACGCCGCCGGTGACATCGCGATCGGCGCCGCATCGACGGCATCCGCCTTCGTCGATGCGTCATCGGCAGGCCTCGGGTTCGTCGGGATCGGCGCATCGCGCGCCGTCGTCGACGCGACGGCGAACACGACCGTCTGGCTGCAAGAGGGCACCGATGTGCAGTCGACGAGAGGCAGCGTGCGCGTCGCGCCCATGACCGTCGCGAGCGTGCGCGCGGTCGCACGGTCGCAGTCGGGTGGCTTCGGACACGGCGTCGACTCCCAGACGCGCGGCACGCTCGACCTCACGGCCAAGACGATCCTCGATGGGCGCATCGTCGCGTGGAACGACATCGAGGCGAGGTCGACGAGCGCGATGCAGGCCGACCTGATCGCCTCCGCGTCCGGAGCGTCGTTCGCGGGCAGCACGTCGTCGGGTGAATGCGGTCCGACGGACTGCCACCTCGAGGCGCACAACCACGAGACGAGCCTCACGGTGGGCGGCGGTGCGTACCTCGAGGCCGACAACGTGCGGCTCGTCGCCGAGATGATCTCGAGCCGACTCAACGTCGAGAACCGCGCGAGCGGCAAGGGCGCGTTCGAAGACTCCGACGCGCGGTCCGAGAGCCGCTTGACGTCGGTCGTCCACGTGCAGCTCAACGCCCCCGCGAAGATCGTCGGCTGGCAGAGCGTGACGATCACGGCGCAGCATCGCAGCGTCGAGGTCCGCGCCTACGCGCGCGCCACATGCGGCTGCTTCGGCGGCGACAGCGACGCGTACGCCTACGTCCTCTACGACGCACGCTCGAGCGTCGTCGGGCAGGAGGGCGTGCGGATCCGCACCGCGGCGCTGCTCGTCCAGGCGCTCCACCAGCTCGTCTCGACGACGCCGCAGGCCTCCACCGGCGGCGGATTCATCGACTTCGGCGGCTCGGACAACAAGCTCGACAACTTCCGCTACCGCACGATCGAGTGGAACGCCGATGTCGTGCTGCACGCGCCGAATCCGACGCTCATCATCGACGCGTCGGGCCGCATCGTGAAGAAGTACGCGGTCACCGTCCGCGATCTGAACGGCGTCGTCTACAACGTCGGCAGCGTGATCCCCGCGGGCCAGACGATCGTCGTCGACCCGATCGAGAACACCGGCGGAGGCACGGCCCGCTACGAGATCAACAACACCACCGGCACCCCGATCGGCATCCTGACGGGGGACCGGGGCACCCTGCAGGTGCAGAACACGTTCGACTTCGTGCGGCTGCACAACCACTCGAACCGCGACATGCGGATCCAGGACATCAGCGTCGCGAACCTCGACGACGTCGGCGCGACGGTCGATGTCGCGGCCGAGAACAGCACGGCATTCCGCTTCCACATCGGGCGACCCATCTTCATCCCGACCTTCGTCGACATCGCCAACTGGCAGAACCCGGGATCGGCCGACCTGCAGTTGCACGGGCACATCGACAACCCGATCGGCGCGACCCGGATCATCGCCGAGAACGGCGACATCAGCGCGTCGCAAGCCGGCTCGATCCGCACGAACATCGCCCAGCTGTACGCCGAGCGCGGCACGATCGGGGCCGCCGGAACACTGGTGGGCGTTCCGTTCCGCGAGCCCATCCGCATCACGCTCGTCCAGAGCGATTACCTCATCGACGACGTCGACCCGACGCGCCTGGTCGAGCTCGTCGCCGATGCGCGGGACGACGTCGTGCTCGACGTGACCTACAGTGCACGGATGCCGGTGGGCTCGCCCTACGCCGAAACGATGTTCCAGCCTCTCCTCGGTCCCATCCACGCGGGCCGCAACATCGACATCCTGGTGCACGACAGCACGTTCGGATCCGACGTGCCCCCGTTCACGTCCTACCTCGTGCAGGTCGACGTCACGGTCCCGCCGAGCACGACGAACGTGCCGCCCTCGGGGCTCTACCACACGTACTTCCATCCCGACCCGGGGCCGTGGGCGGGCTTCGGCGACCCCGTCCTGGTCGCGTGGGGCACCGTGAACACGCTGCAGGACAGCGCCTACACGTTCGGCGACCTGAGTGCCGGAAACGACATCGTCGTGCGGCATCCGTCGACGGCCACCTCGATCTCGTTCGAGGTCTACTCCGACGTCGATGCGACGCTCGTCAGCATGCGCTTCGCGGAGATCTCGTACTCGGTGAGCGACGGCGACGGCGAGATCTCGCTGCTCACGAACGGCGACATCTCGGACCTCGAGACGATCGGCGACCTGCGCGTCGGCACGATCACCTCCACAGCCAGCGACGTCTGGCTGCAGACGGCGCAGGACGCGTCGATCCTCGACGACGGCACGATCGACGACGGCACGCCGCGCGTCGCCGGCCGTGACATCACACTGGTCGCGGGGCTCCTCGCGGGTCGCATCGGCGGTCCGGCTGCGGACGTGCCCGACTTCCTCGAGATCCGCTCCTCGCTGGCCGAGCGCGGTCGCGTCACGGCGTTGGCGGGCGGCGACATCCTGCTCGACCAGGTCGACGGATCCCTGTTCGTGCGGCTCGTCACGTCTCTGAACGGGGATGCCGCGCTGCGCACCCGCGACGGCAGCATCCTCTCGGATGCCGCCGGCACGACGGCGCGGGTCATCGCGCGCGACATCGACCTCATCGCGGTCGGCGGCACGGTCGGTGCCGACAGCCCCGACCGGTCGCTCGACCTCGTCATCGACACGGCGATCGGCGGACGCCTGTATGCGCACTCGTACGAGGGCCGTGTCGCGGGCGTTTTCGTCACGGAGGCGACGGGATCGCTCCTGGTCCTGCGCGCGGAAGCCGACCAGGGAGATGTCCGCGTCACCGTGCCGTTCGTCGACGGCGGCGTCGACGAGAGCCTCTTCCTCCTCACCGAGGGACGCACGATCGACGGCCTCATCGACATGACCGAGGGTCGTGTCGTCGCGGGCGGCCATGTCACGCTCCTCGTCGGGCAGGACGTCATCGCGCCGCTCGGCACGATCATCGCGGGACAGACCGTCACGATCCGCGCGTCGTTCGGCAAGACGCTCGCGAGCCAGGGTGGATCGCTGCTGTACTTCGCGGGCGAAGTGACGGGGCACGCGACCGAGATCTACGGCGGCCGCGGAGACGATGTCTTCTCCTTCGACTCGACGCTGCTCGGCGGACACACGATCGTCTACGGCGGGGCCGCGCGCACGGCATCCGGCGACGACGGCGACGACACGTTCTTCGTCGTGCGACTGCAGTCCATGACGGGCACCCACCTCGCCGCTGTCGGCGACGACTTCGCGGGCACCGAGGTGCGCGACGCACTCGTGCTCTTCGGCCTCTCGGGCGACAACGCGTTCCGTGTGCTGACGTGGGGCGGCGAGGACGACGCGCTCCTCGGCCACGACTACCGCATCATCGTGCGGGGCGGGGGAGCGCAGGGCGGTCTCAACACCCTTTGGATCGACGGCACCGATGCGGCGGACGTGTTCCTCTTCCGCGGCCTGTCGGCGATCGCCGAGCACCCCGACGCGACGCGGCCGGCGTTCGTCGCCCACGTCAACACCGCGGCCGGCACGCACGAGCGCATCTCGTACGACCAGGGTGTGAACCAGCGGGTCACGGTCGACGGACTCGGCGGCGACGATCTGTTCGTCTTCGACGACAACAGCGCCATCACGACCGTCTACGGCGGCGACGGCGACGACACGTTCATCGTCGGCCAGTTCTTCGCGACACCGCGCGTCGAGCCCGACGTGCAGCCCGGCGACGCGTTCGAGACGATCGAGACCGAGTTCGGGCATGTGAGCCGCGGACTCACCTTCCCCGCCGTGCTCTACGGCGGCGCGGGCGACGACACGTTCGTCATCTCCGCACACACCGCCGAACTGCGCGTCGAGGCGACGACGGGCGACGACGTGTTCGACGTCCTCGCGGTGCGCCTGCTCGACGGGACCTACCTCGCGCACGGTCTGCTCTCGCTCGACGGCGGGGCCGACGCGTCGACCGTGACGGTCCACACGACAGGCGCTGCGGAGGACATCGTCATCGACCCGCTCGACGTCGTGGGAGGCGGACTCGACGTCGACCTGTACTCGGTCGCCGAGCCGACGCTCGCGGGAGCGCTCGCCGTTTCCGCGCCGCTCGGGATCCCCGGCGAGGATGCTGCGGTGCCGGTGTCGATCGTCGTTCCGATCCCACCGCGTGACGGCGGCGCGGGCGAGATCATCATCGTCGAGACGGACGGCTCCACGACGCTGCAGACCGGCGTCAAGGAGACCGACAGCTACACGATCGAGCTCGGCACTCCGCCCACCTCACGCGTGTACATCACGATCTCGGCGGCGTACGCCGGCGGCATCCCGTACGCGCAGATCTCGATCGACGGCGGCCTGACGTTCCACGACCAGGTCATCCTCATCTTCGAGATCGGCGAGACCGGGCCGAAGACGGTCATCGTGCGGCTCGTGCCGACGATCGACCCGCATCCGTTCCAGACCCTCGCGGCCGTGCCGTCGGCCGAGCCCGGCCCCGGCATGATCGTCGAGACCGTGAGCCACGCCGTCTCGAGCGACGACCCCCTCTACGACCATGCGACCGCGCGCAACGTCTACATCAATGCCATCCGCGGCGTCGACCCCGTCGATCCGGTCGATCCCGTCGATCCCGTCGACCCGGTCGACCCGGTCGACCCGGGTGGCGACGGCGGCGACACCGACGGCGGCCCCGCGGCCGCGAGCGCGGGCGACCGCCTCCCCAAGACGGGCGGCGCCGACCTCACGGGGTGGCTGCTCCTGGGTCTGCTGTTGCTGGCCGGCGGCGCGCTGCTCAATCTCCGCCGCCGGGCGTGACAGCGACGGCTCCTGGGAGGGGAACGCAGATACCCTGAAGGCATGCCACTGACCGGAGAATACAAGCCGTCCACCTCGGAGTGGGCACGTGAACAGGCCGAGGCGTTCGAAGCGAGCGGGGGCACCGAAGCGAACGAGCTCCGCGGCATGCCCATCATCGTGCTGACGACGGTCGGCCGTAAGACGGGGGCCCTGCGCAAGACCGCGCTCATGCGCGTCGAGCACGAGGGCCGTTACCTCGCCGTCGCCTCGATGGGCGGTGCGCCGAAGGAGCCGGCGTGGGCGGGCAACATGCGCGCCCACGATCACGTCGAACTGCAGGACGGCGCCGTCACGCGCGACTACCGCGCCCGCGAGCTCAGCGGCGACGAGCGCGCCCAGTGGTGGGAGCGGGCCGTCGCGGCGTTCCCCGCGTATGCCGACTACCAGGAGAAGACCGATCGCGTGATCGCCGTCTTCGTCCTCGACCCGATGACGGCCTGATTCGGCGGCATCCGCCCATGCCCCCCGTTCCTCCCCGAGCCCTCGCGGCTCGATGAAGGCGTCCCCGGGCGGGGTCCGCCCGTCTCAGCGCACCGCCGTCCTGCTCTCGATCGTCGCCGCTTTCGCCGCGATCGCCGTCGTCGCGTTCGCGCTGCTCACCGCCGTCCCGCCGTCGATCGCCAACCTCGCGAGCTCGTCGTCCGACGGCGTGACGCCCACGCCCCTCGAGACCGATCGCGTCGACGCCGGGATCATCGTGCCGGATGGCTGGACGATCGTGCGGGAATCGTCCGCGGCCGTCACGGTGCGCACGCCCGACGGCGGCATGACGGCGCAGCTCGAGCTGATCGATCAGACCGCGGATGCCGCGATCCGAGCCACGCCGGACATCGCGTCGCCCGTGCGCGGCGAACAGCTGACGACGGGCCGCGATGTCGTGCACGTCGACGTGGCGCCCGACGGCGTCGTCGCGGCGGTGGGCCTCGGCGCGGACGGCGGCAGCGTGCGGGTGACGGCGACCGCGGCCGAAGGGCGGACGATGGCGGCCTACCGGCCGGCCCTGGCCGAGCTGCTCGAAGGGATCGCACCGTGAGGCGAGTCGCGGCGGCAGCTGTCGTGCTCGGGGCGGCGCTCGTGCTCGGCGCGTGTGCGCCCGTGACGGATGCCGCGTGGGAACCGCCGTCCTGGGCGGAGGAGGAGATCACGGTCGCCCGCCCGCCCGCGGCCCTCGACCTCGCGGCGCAGACCGCGCTCGCGGCATCCGTCACGTCGTACCGGCTGCACAACGCCGCCGTGGGCGTCGAGGCGCGCTTCGCCCTGCTGCCCGGGACGGGCGGGGGCGTCGACGCGTTCAACGCCGTGATCGGCGACCTCGTGCGCGATGCCGTCGCGACGCAGTCCGCCGCCTCGGGCGTCGCCTACGCGCCGGCGACGGGCGCGGGACTCGCCGACCGCGCGTGCATCACGGGCTCGACGGCGTGGACGGCGGACGAGATCCTCGCCGAGGTGGGCGCGAGCGGCTCCGCCGTCGTGTGCGACATCGTCGCCGCGGCGGGCCCCTTCTTCGGCGAGCGGGTGCGGGTCGTCGCGGGTGGGCCCGACGCACCCCGCTCCGATGCCACGACGACGTTCTATGCCGACACGGCGTCGGGCGAGGTCGTGACAGCGGCGCAGCTGTGGGCCGATGACGCCGCCGCGCGCCTCAGCGCCGACGTCGTCGATGCGCTGCGCCGCGACGCCGGCGCCCTCACCCTCGCCCCGGCCGCGGCCGGCGACGACGCGCAGCTCGCGGCGATCGAAGCCGCCCTCTCGACGACCGTGCCCGCGGGGGACGGCGGCCTCGTCTTCACGATCGCGGCGGGCTTCGAAGCGCCCGCGCTGCGCGCCCTCGGCGTCGACGCGACGGCCGAGCCGCTCACGATCGGCGTACCCGCCGCGATCGTCGCCGATCTCGTGACGCCGTTCGGCGCGCGTCTGCTCGGGTCCGCCGGCGAGCCCTACACCGGCCCGTCGGGTCCCGCGGGGTTCGATCGCGTCGACTGCACGCTCGTCCCGTGCATCGCCCTCACCTACGACGACGGGCCCTCGAGCCTCACACCGACGCTGCTCGACGTTCTCGCCGAGGCGCGCGTCGCGGCGAGCTTCTACATGCTCGGCCCGTCTGCGGCCTCGCGCGAGGACACCGTCCGGCGCGTGGCATCCGAGGGTCATCTGATCGGCAACCACACGTGGAGCCACCCGCAGCTGCCCGAGCTCGACGACGAACAGGTCGCCGCTCAGATCGTCCGCACGGGGGATCTGCTGCGCGGGATCAGCGGGCAGGCCGTCGCGAGCTTCCGCCCGCCCTACGGCGAATACGACCAGCGGGTGCTCGACGTGGCACAGCAGCCCGCGATCCTGTGGAGCGTCGACACGCGCGACTGGGCGGGCCCCGCCGACGACGTGCTCGAGGCGACGGCGGTCGACGGTGCGTCGCCGGGCGGGATCATCCTCTTCCACGACATCCACGAGCGGTCCGTGCGGGTCGCCCCGGCCGTCGTCGCGGGACTGCTCGACCGCGGGTTCTCGCTCGTCACCGTCTCTCAGCTGTTCGGTGGGACTCTTCCCGCCTCCGGTGCGTGGAGCCGCGCCGGCTGACCCGCTGCGACTGCCGCCAGCTGCTCTCGTCGGCTATGTGCGTCGGACTTCGCGCCGAACTCGGAGGTTCGCGCGTAACTCGGAGCTACGTGCGTAACTCGGAGCTTCGCGCGTAACTCGGAGCTTCGCGCGTAACTCGGAGCTTCGCGCGATGCTCGGACCCGATGCGGCCGAGTCTCCGTACCTCGCACTGCCTTCCGTACTTTGCGCTGCCTTCCGAGGTTCGGAGTTTGGCGCGGGGTTCGGGGTTACGCGCGGGGTTCGGACTCGATGCGGCCAAGCCTCCGTACCTCGCGCGACTCTCCGAAGTTCGGGCCCGCACTCAGCGCCACGTGCGTCGCGCGTCGCACCGAGAGGCCACCCAGCGCCACGCGCGTCGCGCTGCCTTCCGAGGTTCGGAATTTGGCGCGGGGTTCGGGGTTTCGCGCGGGGTTCGGACCCGATGCCGCCTGGCCTCCGTACTTCGCGCGACTCTCCGAAGTTCGGGCCGCACCCGGCGCCACGCGCGTCGCGTCAGCGGGGGATCAGCCGCCGAGGATCGCCTCGACGGGGCCGCGTGCGAAGTACACCAGGAAGCCGGCCGCGACGATCCACAGCAGCGGGCTGATCTGCTTGGCCTTGCCCGAGAGCGATCGCACGATGACCCAGCCGACGAAGCCCGCGCCGATGCCGTTCGCGATCGAGTAGGTCAGCGGCATGACGGTCACGGCGAGGAAAACCGGCAGGAGCACCGAGAACTCCGAGAAGTCGATGAAGCGGATCTGCGACATCATCAGCGCGCCGACGATGACGAGCGCGGCCGAGGCGACCTCGGTCGGCACGATCGACACGAGCGGGGTCAGGAACATCGCGACGAGGAAGAGCACGCCCGTGACGACGTTCGCGAAGCCCGTGCGGGCACCTTCGCCGATGCCGGCACCGGATTCGATGAACACCGTGTTCGACGAACTCGACGTGAGGCCACCCGCGACGGCGCCGATGCCCTCGACGACGAGCGCCGACTTGATGCGCGGGAAGTCGCCCTTCGCATCGGCGAGGTTCGCCTCTTTGGACAGCCCCGTCATCGTGCCCATGGCGTCGAAGAAGTTCGTGAACACGAGGGTGAAGACGAGCATGAGGGCCGCGAGCACGCCGATGCGCTCGAACGAGCCGGCGAACGCGTCGAACCCGACCTGTCCGAGCAGCGACAGGTCGGGCATGCTGACGATGGCCCCCGGCAGCTCGGGGACCGACAGGCTCCAGCCGCCCGGGTTGACGCCGTCGTCGCCGAACATGGGGCCGATCTTCCAGATCGCCTCGACGATGACGGCGACGACGGTGCCCGTGACGAGCCCGATCAGGATGCCGCCCTTCACCCTGCGTGCGACGAGGATGCCGGTCAGCAGCAGTGTGATGACGAAGATGAGCGTCGGCACGGTCGTGACCGACCCGTCGACACCCAGGCCGACAGGCGGCGACGACGTGCCGGTCGCCGTGACGAATCCGGCGTTGACGAAGCCGATGAAGGCGATGAACAGGCCGATCCCGACCGTGATCGCGAGCTTCAGCTGGATCGGCACGGCATCGAAGATCATGCGGCGCAGTCCCGTCGCCGCCAGCAGCACGATGATCAGGCCGTTGATGACGACGAGTCCCATCGCCTCGGCCCATGTCACCTGCCCGACGACCGACACCGCGAGGAACGAGTTGATGCCGAGCCCGGCCGCGAACGCGAACGGCAGACGCGTGACGAGACCGAACAGGATCGTCATGACGCCCGCCGTCAGGGCCGTCGTCGCGGCGACCTGCGTGAATCCGAGTTCGTCCCCCACGACGTCCGGCGAACCGGACAGGATGATCGGGTTCAGGATCACGATGTACGCCATCGCGACGAACGTCACGACGCCGCCGCGGATCTCGGCTCCGAGCGTCGAGCGACGCTTCGTGATCTCGAAGAACCGGTCGAAACCGTTCTTCGGAGTCGAGTCCGTGATTTCGGGCGCGGACGAGGGGGCTGATGTCATGTCGGGGACCTCCTCGGACAAGATATCGGCACTCGCACGACAACCGCATATCCGGATGCCGCGGCGGGCGTGCCGACCGAACGCACAGGGCTGCCGTAGGTAGGGTCGACAGCGCATGCATCGCCTCATCGTCGTCATCCTCGCCGCCGTCGACGCCCTCATCGCGGTCGCCGTCGGCCTCGCCGTCCTCCTTGCTTCGCTGACCCTCCTGTGGGCCGTCGGAATCGGGACGGGGGCCGACTGGGGCGCGCTCTGGCCCGCGAGCGCGACGATCTGGCAGCTCGGTCACGCCGTGCCCGTCGACGTGCTCCTGGCCGACGACTACCTCGCCGAGACGGGCATCGACGCCGCGGCCGCCGCGTTCACGATCTCGCTCGCCCCGCTCGCCTTCACGGCGTTCACCGCCATCTTCGCCGCGCGCTCAGGGCGCCGGGCCTCGCAGGCGGGCGCGTGGATCACCGGTGTCGCGACGGGGATCATCGTCTTCGTCGCCGCCGCCGTGCTCATCGCCCTGACGGGTCATCTCGCGCTCGCCGAGGTCGAGACGTGGCAGGCCGTGCTCTTCCCCTCGCTCGTCTTCATCGTGCCCGCGCTTCTCGGCGCCCTCGTGACGGAGTGGAGCGAAGCCGGCGACGGCGTCGTGGCGCGGCTGCGCGACCGCGTCGAGATGCTCTCGGACGGCTGGAGCGAGGTGCCCGGCTCGATCGCGCGCGGCACGGCGATCGTGTGCACGGGCCTGGTCGGGCTCGGCGCCCTCGCCACGGCCGTCGCCGTGGCGCTGGGCGGGGGCGAGATCGTCGCGCTCTTCGAGGCGTCGCACGTCGACGCGTTCGGCGCGACCGTCATGATGCTCGCCCAGCTGGCGTACCTGCCCACTCTCATCGTGTGGGCGATGTCGTTCGTGGCCGGTCCCGGTTTCTCGGTCGGGATGGACACCGTCGTGGGCCCCGCCGGCACGCAGGCCGGAATCCTGCCCGGCATCCCCGTGCTCGGCGCCGTTCCCGAATCCACGACGACGTGGCTGCTGCTGCTCGCGCTGCTGCCGGTCGGCCTCGGTGCGTTCGCGGGCTGGATCGCCCGCTCCCGGCTCGCGGCGGCAGGGGCAGCCCGGCGACCCGACGACGCACACGACCCGCTCGGGGCGAGACTCGTCGTCGCGGCGGGCATCGCGGTCGGCGCGGCCGCGATCGCCGCACTGCTCGCCACGCTGGCATCGGGCTCGATCGGCCCCGGCACACTCGCGTACGCCGGTCCCGAACCGGGTCCGCTCGCGCTGGCGATCGGGCTCGAGACGGCGCTGGGCGCCGGCATCCTGCTGCTCTCGCCCCGACCCCGTCTGCCGCGGAGCCGAACCGGCGAACCCGACACCGTTCGTGGACCCGCGCGTGCGGAGGATCAGGCGTATCGCGAGGCGATGTTCGCCGACGACCCTTCGGCGGGCTCAGGGACCGGGGGCGACCCTTCGGCGGGCTCAGGGACCGGGGGCGGCTCAGGGACCGCGAGCGGCTCAGGGGCCGCGGCAGGCTCAGGGGCCGAAGGTGAGGCAGGGGGCGGGGGTGCGGAGGAATCCGTGACCGAGCCGCTGGACCGGCTGCCCGAACGACCGCCGGTAGACTGACGGCGTGCTCACGGTCGCCGTCCTCATCTCGGGCACGGGGTCCAACCTGCGTGCGCTGCTCGATGCCGCCGCCGAACCCGGTTTCCCCGCCTCGATCGTCGCCGTCGGCGCCGATCGCGAAGCAGCGGGGTTCGCACATGCCGAGCAGTACGGCATCCCGACCTTCCTCGTGCCCTGGGAGAGCTACGACACACGCGAAGCGTGGGGAGCAGCGCTCGGCGAGCAGCTGTCGATCTGGAAGCCCGATCTCATCGTGCTGAGCGGTCTCATGCGGCTGCTGCCCGCCTCGCTCGTCGACGCGTGGGAGCCGCGCATCCTCAACACCCACCCCGCGCACCTGCCCGAGTTCCCCGGTGCGCACGGCGTGCGCGATGCGCTGGCCGCCGGAGTCGCGCAGACCGGCGCGAGCGTCATCGTCGTCGACACGGGCATCGACACCGGACCGATCCTCGCGCAGGAGCGCGTTCCCGTCCTCGACGGCGACGATGAGCACGCGCTCCACGAACGCATCAAGCCCGTCGAACGGCGGCTGCTCATCGACGTCGTGCGCCGCATCGCTGCGGGCGACCTCGATCTCGCCGCCGTGCGGCGCACCGCCGAATCCACCCCCTGACGACCACCGAGGAGTCCCCATGGCCGGCCCGAGCCACGATCCCGCTCTCTACCGCGAACGCGACGTCGTGCCGATCCGTCGCGCCCTCATCTCCGTGAGCGACAAGACGGGGCTGCTCGAACTCGCCGAGGCGCTCTCGTCGGCGGGAGTCGAGATGGTCTCGACGGGCGGCTCCGCCTCGCTCATCCGCGACGCGGGCTACGCCGTGACCGACGTGTCGGCCATCACGGGGTTCCCCGAGTCGCTCGACGGCCGGGTGAAGACCCTCCACCCCGGCGTGCACGCGGGCCTCCTCGCCGACATGCGCCTCGAGGACCACGAGCGCCAGCTCGACGAGCTCGACATCGCCCCGTTCGAGCTCGTCGTGGTCAATCTGTACCCGTTCGTCGAGACCGTCGCCTCGGGTGCGTCGGCGGTCGACGTGGTCGAGCAGATCGACATCGGAGGCCCCGCCATGGTGCGGGCATCCGCCAAGAACTTCGCCAATGTCGCCATCGTCGTCTCACCCGAGTCGTACCCCGCGGTCATCGAGGCCGCCGGGGCGGCGGGGACCACCCTCGCGCATCGCCGCGACCTCGCGGCGCGCGCCTTCGCGCACACCGCCGCCTATGACCGCGCCGTCGCGCAGTGGTTCGCCGAGGCGACCCTCGCCGACGAGGAGACCCTGCCGCAGCACCTCACGATCAAGGCCGAACGCCTCGCGTCGCTGCGCTACGGCGAGAACTCGCACCAGCGCGCCGCGATCTACACGCGTGTCGGCGGGCACGGGATCGCGCAGGCGACGCAGCTGCAGGGCAAGGAGATGTCCTACAACAACTATGTCGACGCGGATGCCGCCCTGCGGGCCGCGTTCGACATGGTCAAGCCGGCCGTCGCGATCATCAAGCACGCGAACCCGTGCGGAATCGCGATCGCGGCGCCCCAGGCGCTCGACCCCATCGCGAGCGCCCACCTGCGTGCGCATGAATGCGACCCCGTGTCCGCGTTCGGCGGGGTCATCGCGGCCAACCGCACGGTCACGCTGAAGATGGCCGAGAACCTGCGCGACATCTTCACCGAGGTCATCATCGCGCCCGACTTCGAGCCCGAGGCGCTCGAGGTGTTCCGGCTCAAGAAGAACCTGCGCGTGCTGCAGCTGCCCGCCGACTGGCAGCAGGAGCGCATGGATGTGCGGCTCGTCTCGGGAGGATTGCTGCTGCAGGACGCCGACCGGTTCCCCGACGACATCGACTCGGTCGCCGCGAACTGGGAGCTCGTCTCGGGCGAGCGGCCCGACGACGAGGAGATGACCAACCTCATCTTCGCCTGGAAGGCGTGCCGCGCCGTGAAGTCGAACGCCATCGTGCTGGCGAAGAACTCCGCGACGGTGGGCATCGGGATGGGCCAGGTGAACCGTGTCGACTCGTGCCGTCTCGCGGTCGAACGCGCCGGCGACCGCGCAGCCGGTTCGGTGGCGGCATCCGATGCCTTCTTCCCGTTCGCCGATGGGCCCCAGGTTCTCATCGACGCCGGGATCAGCACGATCGTGCAGCCCGGGGGATCGGTGCGCGATGAAGAGGTCGTCGACGCGGCACGGGCAGCCGGAGTCACGATGTTCTTCACGGGGGAGCGCCACTTCTTCCACTGAGTCGCGGACCGGACCATCGTGTCCGATTTCCGCGAGCCGGGTGTCCGGGAGCGTGTCAGGCTAGGGGTGTGAGCATCCCGGCCATGACGTTCGACGAACGGTATCGCGCGATCGATTCGCGCGATGCGCGGTTCGACGGCCAGTTCGTCACGGCCGTGCGCTCGACCGGGATCTACTGCCGGCCGAGCTGTCCCGCGCGCACACCGAAACCCGAGAACGTGACGTTCTACCCGACCAGCGCGGCCGCGCACGAAGCGGGATATCGGGCGTGCAAGCGGTGCCTTCCCGAGGCGGCGCCGGGCTCGCCGCGATGGGATCTGCGCGGCGACGTTGCGGGCCGCGCGATGCGGCTCATCGCCGACGGCGTCGTGGAACGCGAGGGCGTGCCGGGCCTCGCGCATCGGCTCGGCTATTCGCCGCGCCACCTGACCCGGCTCCTGGCGGCCGAGCTCGGCGCCGGACCCCTCGCCCTCAGTCGCGCGCATCGCGCGCAGACGGCGCGGATGCTCCTCGTCGGCACCGATATGCCGGCATCCGATGTCGCCCTCTCCGCGGGCTTTGCGAGCGTGCGGCAGTTCAACGACACGATCCGCGAAGTGTTCGGGATGCCGCCGCTCGCTCTGCGTGCGCGGCGGCGCTCCCTTCGACAAGCTCAGGGAGCGGTGGGACAAGCTCAGGGAGCGCGGGGACGAGCTCAGGGAGCGGGGGCGCGGCCCGAGGGGATGGGGACGGACGAGGGTTCCGCTTCGGACGTGCTCGGGGTCATCGAGCTCGTGCTGCCGCACCGCGGGGAACTCGACGCGCCGGGGCTCTTCTCCTGGATGGCCGCCCGTGCCGTCGACGGCGTCGAGGTGGCGACGGCGACGTCGTTCGGCCGCGCGGTGCGCCTCGCGGGCGGGCCGGCGTGGTTCGAGCTGGACATCGACGGTGCGGGGCGTGTGCGGCTGCGCGCGCGGCTGACGCAGCTGTCCGATCTGCCGTCGCTCGTGGCCCGCGCGCGTCGGCTGTTCGACCTCGACGCCGACCCGGTCGCCGTCGACGAGGCGCTCGCGCGGCATCCGGAACTGTCATCGCTGGTCGCGGGTCTTCCCGGCATCCGCGTGCCCGGTGCCGCCGACCCGCACGAGATGCTCGTGCGCGCCATGATCGGCCAGCAGATCTCGGTCGCCGCGGCCCGTACCGTGCTGTCGCGGCTGACCGCCGAGATCGGCGACCCGATCGACGGCGTCGGGCCGGCGACGCGTCTGTTCCCCACGATGGCCGCGATCGCCGAGCACGGGGCCGATGTGCTGCGCGGACCGGCGTCGCGCATCCGGGCCGTGACGACCGCGGCGGCCGCCCTCGCCGACGGATCGCTCACACTCACGGCGGGTGACGACGCCGGCGAACAGCGCGCCGCGCTGCTCGCCATGCCGGGCATCGGGCCGTGGACCGCCGACTACGTGCGCATGAGGGTGCTCGGCGACCCCGACGTCTTCCTGCCGGGCGACGTCGCCGTGCGAGCGGGCGCCGCCGCGACCGGCCTCCCCTCCGATGCGCCGGCGCTCACGGCCTGGGCCGCCCGCGCCGCGCCGTGGCGCAGCTACCTCACGGCGCACCTGTGGCGTGCTGTTCCACCCCGCCCCGTGCGATCTGCAGGACGCACGAGCCGGAACAGGGCGACAGGGCCGATCGAGACGACATCCGTCACACCCGATCCTGCACATCGCACGGAAGGACCCCGCTCATGACGACGATGCAGACCCTGGAGACCCCCGACGGCCCCTTCACGCTGCTCGCCGACGACGACGGCCGGGTGCTCGCCTCCGGATGGACGGCCGTGTCCGCGCAGATCCTCGACCGACTGCGCCCGTCCGCCCGCCCCGCGTCGTTCGGCACGGGCCGCACAGCGGCGGGGGAAGCCGTCGTCGCCTACTACGACGGCGACCTCGCCGCCGTGGACACCGTCGAGGTGCGGCAGCACGGCACGCCGATGCAGCAGGCGGGATGGAAGGCGCTGCGCGCCATCGCGCCCGGTCGTCCGCTCACCTACGCGGAATTCGCCCGCGTGCTCGGCTCTGCAGGCGCCGTCCGCGCCGCGGCATCCATCTGCGCCCGAAACGCACCGGCGCTGTTCGTGCCCTGTCACCGCGTGCTGCGCACGGGCGGCGCCATGGGCGGGTTCGCGTGGGGCGTCGACGTCAAGCGGGCGCTGCTCGACCGCGAAGCGAGCTTGCAGCAGTGAACACCCCGTTCTAAGCTGGTGGGCTGTCTCGTTCGCGGCACCACCCCTGAGGAACATGACCATCACCGCTGATCCCCGACGGTCGGACCTGTCCACCGCGAAGGCGCTCGCGCGGCTCGTGCCGTTCGCCCGGCCCGTGCTCCCTCGCCTCGTGCTGGGCGCCGTCAGCGCGCTCATCGCGAGCCTGCTGGCCCTCGCGATCCCGCTCGTGCTCGAGGTCGTCGTCGAGGGTCCCATCTCGACAGGTGACATCACCCAGATCATCTGGGGTGCCGCGGCCATCCTCGCGCTCGGTCTGTTCGAAGCCCTCATGGTCTGGGCGCGACGCTGGTTCGTGCTGGCGCCCGCGACGCAGGTCGAGTACGACCTGCGCACGGGCTTCTACGAGCGTCTGCAGCGTCTGCCGGTCTCGTTCCACGACCGCTGGCAGTCCGGCCAGCTGCTGAGCCGCATGATGCAGGACATCAGCATGCTGCGACGCTGGCTCGCGTTCGGCCTCGTGCTGCTCGTCGTCAACGCCATCACGATCGTCGTGGGCATCGTGCTGCTGTTCCGCTGGCACTGGATCCTCGGCGTCATCTTCATCGTCTGCTCGGCCCCGCTCTGGTATGCCGGGTACCGGTTCGAGAAGACCTACGGCACGCTCACGCGGCAGAGCCAAGACCAGGCCGGAGATCTCGCGACCTCGGTCGAAGAGAGCGTGCACGGCATCCGCGTGCTGAAGGCCTTCGGCCGGGGAAAGCACGCGCTCGTGAAATTCACGCGGCAGGCCGAGAGCCTGCGCGAGACCGAGATGAGCAAGGCGCGGTCCGTCGGCTGGATCTGGTTCTGGCTCGTGCTGCTGCCCGATATCGCGTTCGCCCTGTGCCTGGGGGCGGGCATCTACCTGACGCAGCTCGGCGAGCTGCAGGTCGCCGAGCTCTTCGCGTTCTTCGCGATGGCGACCGTGCTGCGCTGGCCGATGGAGTCCGTCGGCTTCCTCTTCTCGTTCCTGCTCGACGCGCGCACCGCCACCGATCGCATCTTCGAGGTGTTCGACGAGCCGAATCCGATCGTCGATCCGGCTGCGCCCGTCGCGATCGCCGAGCCGCGGGGCGAGCTCGCCTTCGAGGGTGCGCACTTCCGGTATCAGGATGCCGCAGCCCACGAGCGCGACCTGCTCGACGGCATCGATCTCGTGCTGCGCCCCGGCGAGACGATGGCCCTCGTCGGGCTCACGGGGTCAGGCAAGACGACCCTCACGACCCTGCCCGCGCGCCTGTATGACGTGACGGCGGGGCGCGTGACCCTCGACGGGATCGACGTGCGCGACCTCAGCCTGGTCGACCTGCGGCGGAGCATCGGCATGGCCTTCGAAGACGCGACGCTGTTCTCGCAGTCGGTGCGCGACAACGTGCTGCTCGGACGCGAAGACCTCGCACCCGGGTCGCCCGAGGCCGAGCGCGTCCTGCGCGAAGCGCTCGGGGTGGCGCAGGCCGGCTTCGTCGAGGACCTTCCCGACGGCGTCGACACGGTCGTCGGCGAAGAGGGGCTGTCCCTCTCGGGCGGGCAGCGCCAGCGACTCGCGCTCGCGCGTGCCGTCGCGGCACGGCCCGCCGTGCTGGTTCTGGACGATCCCCTCTCGGCGCTCGATGTCGACACCGAGGCGCTCGTCGAAGACGCGCTGCGCGAGATCATGCACGACACGACGACTCTCGTGGTCGCGCACCGCCCCTCGACCGTCATGCTCGCCGACCGGGTCGCCCTGCTCGAGGCGGGCCGCATCACCGCCGTCGGGACCCACTCCGACCTGCTGCGTGCGAACGACCATTACCGCCACGTCATCTCGAGCCTCGAAGACGAACAGACGCAGCTGCGCGAGCTCAGGTTCGAACCGTACGGCTCGGGCCAGGAACCGGAGGCGAACGCGTGAGCACCGTCGTCGGAACGAGCGGCGAAGACCGCTCCGATTACACGCGCGAAGAGAGCCGCGCTGTGCGCCGCCGCTCGCTGCGCCTGCTCGGTTCGCTCGTGCTGCCCGTGCGCGGACAGCTCGTGCTCGCGGCGGTCGTGCTGGTCATCTCGACCGCGCTGCGCGTCGCGGGTCCCGCCCTCATCGCGGTCGGGGTCGACAGCGCCCTGCCCGCCGCCGTCGACCGGATGGACTGGATGCCGACGGTCCTCGTCGTGCTCGTGTACCTCGTCACCGCGATCGGCGGTGCGGCGCTCATCGGCTGGTACGTCGTCGTGACGGCACGGCTGACGCAGGCGATCATGCTGGATCTGCGCAAGCGGATTTTCCTGCACACGCAGAAGCTCAGCCTCGAGTTCCACGAGTCGTACACGTCGGGCCGCATCATCTCCCGGCAGACGAGCGACCTCGACACGATCCGCGAACTGCTCGACGGCGGGCTCAACGAGCTCGTCTCGGGCATCCTGTACGGTGCCTTCACACTCGTCATGCTGCTCATCTGGGACTGGCAGTCCGGGCTGATCCTGGTCGTCATGGGCATTCCGCTGTATCTCCTGATGCGCTGGTTCTACCTGCGCTCGCAGCGGGTCTATCGCCAGTCGCGCGTCATCAGCGCGAAGGTCATCGTGAAGTTCGTCGAGACGATGACCGGCATCCGCGCCGTCAAGGCGTTCCGCAAAGAGGTGCGCAACGACGACGAGTTCGGCGAGCTGTCCGGCGACTATCGCGAGATCAACATGCGCTCGATCCGCCTCTTCGGCACCTTCGAGCCGGCGCTCATGGCGGTGGCATCCGTCACGCTCGCCGTCGTCGTCGCGTGGGGCGGGTTCCGCATCGTCGACGGCACCCTCCTCGTCGGCACGCTGCTGGCAGCCGTGCTGTACGTGCGCAACTTCTTCGCGCCGCTGCAGGAGGTGGCGTTCTTCCTCAACTCCTACCAGTCGGCCACGGCGGCCCTCGAGAAGGTCTCCGGCGTGCTCGAAGAGGAGCCGACGGTCCCCGACCCGACGCAGCCGGTCGACCTGTGGGAGTCGCGCGGCCACGTGCGGTTCGACGACGTCGTGTTCGGGTATTCCGGTGAGCGCACCATCCTCCCCGGCTTCTCGCTCGACATCCCGGGCGGGCAGACGGTCGCCCTGGTCGGCACGACGGGCGCGGGCAAGTCCACGCTCGCCAAGCTCGTCTCGCGGTTCTACGATCCGACGCGCGGACGCGTCACGCTCGACGGGGTGGACCTGCGCTCGCTGCATCCGAAGGACCTGCGCCGGGCGATCGTCATGGTCACGCAGGAGGCGTACCTCTTCAGCGGCACCGTCGCCGACAACATCGCACTCGGAAAGCCCGACGCGACGCTCGACGAGATCCGGGCGGCGGCCCGCGCGGTCGGCGCGGACGCCTTCATCGAGAAGCTGCCCGACGGCTATGCGACCGACGTCAACAAGCGCGGGGGACGGGTGTCGGCCGGACAGCGCCAGCTCATCTCGTTCGCCCGCGCGTTCCTCGCCGACCCCGCCGTGCTGATCCTCGACGAGGCCACCGCGTCGCTCGACATCCCCTCGGAGCGGATGATCCAGGACGCCCTGCAGACGCTCCTCGCCGATCGCACCGCGATCATCATCGCGCACCGCTTGTCGACCGTCGCGATCGCCGACCGCGTGCTCGTCATGGAGCACGGCCGCATCATCGAAGACGGCACCCCCGATGACCTCATCGCGGGCACGGGCAAGTTCGCGCAGCTGCACGCCGCGTGGCGCGAATCCCTCGTCTGAGAGCGGATGCCGCGACCCGGCCGTCGCGCGTGAACCTCGGCATCCGACAAACGTCGCGCGGGTGCTGTCAGACGCGAGACGCGCGCACCGTGATTCGGCTGGACCTGCTCCCTAGGCTCTCACCCGTGAGTCGACCGCTCCGACGAAGGTGTCATGCCATGGCGCGTGCGGGTCACAGCCCATTCGAGCCGAAAGTGGAGACCATGACCAGTACCCGAACTGCGGTCGCTCCGAGGCGGCGCTGGGGGGCGATGCTCACCGCATCGACCCTGGCGGCGTCCCTCGTGGCCCTCGCGCCCCCCGCCGTCGCCCTGGCGGCCGAGTCCGAGGTGGGCTCATCGACCGTCGTGCCCATGCAGATCACCGGTGATGATGCAGAGCGCTTCTCGCTGGTGATCATGGGTGACGGCTACACCGCCGACGAGCAGCAGAAGTTCTACGACGAGGTCGAGGTGCACCTCGAGACGATGTGGAGCATCGAGCCCTTCAAGAGCTACCGCAACCACTTCAACGTCTACGCGATCGGCATCGTCTCGGGCGAGTCGGGCATCAGCTGCGACCGCACCCTCGACGCCCCGCGCCGCAACACGCCGCTCGGCATGTCGTTCTGGGGCGGATGCCGCGCCTCGAGCGTCGAGCGCCTCATCACGATGAACAACTCGGCGGCGCAGCGGTACGCCGCGCAGGCGCCGAAGGTCGACCAGATCCTCGCGCTCGCCAACAGCGACACCTACGGCGGCGCGGGCGGCGCCTACGCGACGGCCAGCGGTGGGAACCCGCTGTCGGCGCTCATCTCGCCCCACGAGATCGCCCACTCGCTCGGTGGTCTGCAGGACGAGTACGACTACTACACGCGCGGCATCACGACCGGTGACTACACCGGCCGCGAGCCGAGCTCGGCGCACCACACGCTCCAGACGGCCGAGCAGATGGCCGAGCAGAAGACGAAGTGGTGGCGCTGGCTCGGCGAGGAGAGCGAGTCGGGTGGCATCATCGACGTCTACGAGGGCGGCATGTACTACTCGACGGGCATCTACCGTCCCAGCCAGCACTCGATGATGAAGTCGCTGGGCTACCAGATGGACCAGGTCAGCCGCGAGATCATGACCGAGAAGGTCGCCGGCCGCGCGCCGCTCGTGCCCGCGTCCACCTCCACCGACGCCGCCGTCGCGCCCAACCAGGTGCTGTATGTCGAGACGTCCCACCCGGTCTACCACGAGAACGACGTCACCTGGGCGGTCAACGGCGAAGCGGTCGACAACCCCGCGAACCTGCGCACGCTCGACCTCGGCAAGCTCGGCGTGAAGGCCGGCGACACCGTGACGGCGACCGTCGTCGACAACACCGAGTTCATCCGCGACCCCGCGATCCGCGCCAAGTCGTCGATGACGCAGACGCGCACCTGGACCGTGGGCTCGGGCACCGCCAACGGCGGCACGGTCCGCCCCGGCATCACCGAGGCGTTCCCGACGTTCAAGCCCGCCGGTGCGGACGACATCCTGTACGTCAACACGACGCACCGCACCGACCGCGCGTTCGACATCACGTGGCGCGTCGACGGCGAGGTCGTCGCGACGCCCGCCGGCAAGAACACGTTCGACCTGGGCGCGCTCAACCTGAGCGGTGCGCACGAGGTCTCGGCGACCGTCTCCGACCCGGGCAACTCCGGTGCCGGACGCGTCGTGCAGGAGTGGGACGTCGACGCATCGGGCCCGACGGTCGAGGCGACCGTGACGGCTCCGATCTCGACCACGACCGGCGCCAACGGCGAGCCGCACTACATCGTGAACGAGTCGTTCGGGATGAAGCTCGTCGCGACCGACGACCGCGAGGGTGCGCTCATCTCGGAGTTCCGCCTGAACGGCGACGGCTGGCACAACTACTACGGTTCGCCGACCAACCCCGAGGACCCGTTCGTCTTCACGCCCACCGGCACGAACGTCGACGACCTCATCTACGGCAGCCTCGGTTCGGCCGGCATGTCGCACTCGCCGTTCCAGGAGACCGAGCCGGGCTACGGCACGCACCGTGTCGAGTACCGCGCGACCGACGCGTCGGGCAACATCGGCCCCGTGAAGGCGTTCACCGTCACGGTTCTCGGTGGCGATGACGCCGACAACCGTCAGGTCATCACGACCGAGGTCACCGGCGGCGCCCTGTCGCTCGCGATCGCGAGCGACGAGCCCGTCGTGCTCGACGGTGTCGCGCTGAACGGTGCGGACCAGACGGCGACCGGTGCTCTGCACGACGTCGCGGTCCGCGACTCGCGCGGTACCGCTGCGGGCTGGGACCTGACCGGCGAGGTGTCGGACTTCACGAGCGGCTCCGGCCTCATCGTGGCGGAGAACCTCGGCTGGGCGCCGCGCGCGGAGGCCGTCGAAGGCGACCTGCCGCAGGCCCCCGGCCAGTCGAGCAAGGTCACGCCCGGAAACGTCGCCGTCCCCGGTTCGGGCATCGGCGTTCCCTCCACGCTCTGCGAGTCGCCCGCGGGCAACAGCGCAGGTGCGTTCGTCTGTGGCGCCGACCTCACCCTCGGCGTCCCCGGGTCGACGCGTGCCGGCACCTACGCCGGTGTGCTGACGCTCACGCTCATCTGAGCGGATCCCCCCAACGGACGGGCCCC
>NZ_JBHJZS010000017.1:0-61456 GCF_042271185.1 Microbacterium sp. NPDC055910 | reverse complement strand
GAGGAAGCCCTCTTCGGCACGCTGCCACAGCATCGGCAACCGGGTACGCGCGTCACGGACCAGCCGGGCCACATCCTGCACCGCCCGCTCGGACAACTGCAACCGCAACGCGATATCGACGATCACCGCACGCTCGGCCAGATTCGACCCCGCCCGGCCCTCGACCGACGTGTACACGTACGGGTGGCGCACCGCGGTATCGATCGCCTCGACGATACGACCCGCACGAAGAGCCAGACGACGATTCGCGTCCATATGGTCGGCCAGCGCAGCATCCAAAAGATGACCCAAGATCTCTTCGGCGGGCAGGCGTGCCGGTGTCATTTCTTCGGGATACGGGTCCTCCGCCATACCCTCGAGTATAGTACAAAGCTACGACAGGAGGAAGGGTTTGCCGGAGAAAGATTCGATCGGGTGTCCCTGTGGCAGGGCTCGCCACGCTATGAGTTCCAGGGCCGAAACGCTCACGGCAGGACGACGGTGCCGGGGTGTCGCCCATCGACGTCTTCGCGACCGCCGACGGAGCGACGCTGCGGCTGTTCGCTCGCGTGCGTGGACGATGGCCGGGTCGCGGCATCCGTTCTTCTGGTCCCGCTCGCGTCCGATGCGAGACCGTTGACACGCTGGGAAAACACTGGGAGCGTTTGGCGAGCAAGGATGTTCGCCCCCACGTTCATCCAGATCCAGCCAGGGAGATCACGATAATGCGGAAGAAGCCACTTGCACTGACACTCGGCGTGTCTCTGCTTCTGTCCATGGGTATCGCCGGCGGAGGCGCCGCGGCCCAGGAAGGCACGAGCGGTGTCGGCGCAGACGACCGCTTCGAGCCGAACGTCACCTACGACCTGTCGGTGTCAGGCGATGAGCGCGACAAGATCCACGCCGAAGTAGAGGCGCTCGCCGGTCTCGTGGAACGCGCCCGCGTGGGCGACGGCACCTACGACCCTCTCACCCTCGTGGGCGCGATGCTCGACGGCTCAAGCTACGACTCGATCTCGCGAGGCGGCACGGCCGCGACGGCGTACCCCTTCCCCGTCAGCAACACCGAGGCCAACCAGTACGAGTACGACCGGAAGGTCGCCAAGCTCGCCTGGGTCGTCAAACTGGCCAACGACCTCGGCTTCCCGGTGGTCGTCCAGCGACAGGCCGACAAGTACGTCTACATGGAGATCGGCGATCCGGATGCACCGGAGATGATCATGGCGCTGAGCCACCTCGACTCGCCGACCTCATCCGTGACGGCCGCGCAACTGGAGCGGTGGCGCGATGCCGACGGCAACCTCGGGATGGACGGCGCCTACCATTCGCCCTACATCCAGGACGGCTGGATCTACGGAGCGGGCATCCAGGACGACAGCGGCCCGACGCTGGCCACGCTGCTCGCGGCCAAGGCGCTCATGGAGGCCGGGCTTCCGCTGGATCGCCGCATCCGCATCGTGATGGGCATCTACGAAGACGGCGGCCCGGGAACTCCCACGGCGGCGAACACCGCCACCTTCCAGTCCATCCCGTACAACGCCAACCCGAGCTTCTACGACAACTGGGCCTACAAGAACCTCAACCGCGAGGAGATGCCGATCGCGGCATACACCTCCGACTCGCGGTTCCCGGTCATCGTCGGCAACTCCGGCTCGGTCACGCCCCCGGTGTCGATGGATCTGTCCGCTGACAGCGCCAAGGCGTTCCGGCTGACGGATGCCACCGCGGGGGTGACCCTGCGCGCCGGCGACCCGACGCTCAAGGACATCGCCTACGGAAGCACGACGCAGATCGCTTCGCGAGCCACCTTCACCCTCGACGTGGCCGGCGCAAGCGCCGCCGAGCGTGAGGGATTCGTCGCGGCGGTCACCGCGGCCGCGACGGCGAAGGGCTGGCTTCCGGCAGCCGCCGGCACCACCCCGAAGGTGCAGACCACGATCACGGGCGACTCGCTGACGCTCGAGGTCAACACCGACGTCGCGATGGAGATGCCGACCCCGCAGTACGGCAAGAACGCCGTCGTGTGGGGCATGTTCCTCATCTCCGAGGCGCTCGGGTCCCGCGGCGTCACCGCGGCGGACATGCAGCTCAAGAAGGCCGCCGAGGGCATCGCCGACCTGTTCTTCCGTGACGGCGTCGAGGGGGAGGCCTACATCGGCCGGTACATGGGGATTCCCGAGGCGCTGCTGCGCAATCCGAGCAACGGCACCCCGAACCTGACTTTCGCCCTCATGGCCAACATCAACTCCGAGGTGCCGCGGAGCTTCTACACGGCCGAGACGAGCAGCCTCAGCATGCCGATGTACGTGCGCAGCATGCACGTCACGGCCGAGGACTCCACTCAGGCGATGACGGCGGTCGCGGCGGCGTTCGAGTCGAAGGGCTTCACGATCGGCGCTCTCGGAGCACCCATCGGCGCCGGGCTGTACGTTACCCACGACAACCCGCTGACGGCTCTTCAGTACGGCAGCTACAAGGCCTCGATCGACCACGATCCCGCGGCGTTCGCGGACCCGTACGCCCTCCGGGACATCGTCTATCCGCAGGGCACGACCGGTGGCACTCTGGCGAGCAACTTCCGCAACAAGATGACCGCGTTCGGCGCGGTGATCCCGGGCAACGAGCGCTGGTGGCACACCGCCAACGAGCGGATGTCGCTGGATTCGGCCGTGCAGATGACCAAGATGATGGCCGACGGCATGCTCGAGATGGCCCGGTACACCGGGCCGGCCGGTGCGAAGTTCATGTGGGCGGACATTCCCGGACTGAACGCGGACCGCTCCGACCTCGACCTGCTCGACGTCACCATCGGGACCTTCCAGGACGCATCGGCTGAGGTCGGTGCGAGCCGGCTGGACGGCCGGGCACTGCTCGGCGCCACCTCGTTCAACATCCCGATGTGGGAGGGGCGCGGCAACAACACGCGGCCCGCGGCGGCGTTCGAACTCGGACACGCTCCGGGCGGGGTCTACCTCCCGCTCGACAACCCCGAGTACCTCAGCTCGACCTATGTCGCACCGATGCGGCTCGAGTTCAAGGTGGAGCGCCCCGATCACCTGTCGGATGCCGCGTGGGCGACCTTCGTGGACGGCGGGTACGGCGCCTTCGAGTTCAACGTCCTCGTCGGCGACGAGGTCGTGCCGCTGTCGGTTCCCGACGGGCAGAGCGCGGACACCTACTTCTCGTCGCGCACCTCGGCCACCAACCCCGACGCCGTCTACCTGTCGGTCAACCTCGCGATCACGGATGCCCCGTACTCCGGGGTGCAGGCTGTTCTCGCGGATTCCAAGACCGACCTGTACACGGTCAACCCGACGTTCCTCGAGACGAACGCCGACCCGTTCCCCGAACGCGGCGCCATCGAGCAGCGGGGATTCTTCCTGCTCGGTGACGGAGCGAAGAACGCGGAGTTCTCGTCGCCCGGCGCCGTGTACGTGACAGTCGACAACGCCGTCGTCGACGCCGAGCCGACGGCGGTCGTGAAGAAGCTGACGGGCGACACGAACGAGTTGACCATCACGGTGAACGAGACGCGCGTCGACG
This sequence comes from Microbacterium sp. NPDC055910, assembly GCF_042271185.1. Lineage (NCBI taxonomy): Bacteria > Bacillati > Actinomycetota > Actinomycetes > Micrococcales > Microbacteriaceae > Microbacterium > Microbacterium sp. NPDC055910. The sequence continues at coordinate 57,934 of NZ_JBHJZS010000017.1, read as the reverse complement.
GCAGTGAGTCCTCTGTCACCGAGACGTTCACGATCGACAACAACGCCGCGGGCACGTACACGGTCGGTGAGTACAAGGTGTATGTCGACACGAAGGGCAACACCCAGGTGCGGGAGATCTACATCGTCGAGGGCGAGCTCGTCGGCGTCGATGTCGACGTGACGCCGCGGACGCTCGCGGGCAAGGTCTACCTCTCGGTCGAGGCGACCAACACGGCAGCGGTGCCGGCGGACATCGTGATCACCACGGCATACGGCAACAAGACGTTCTCGGCCGTTGCGCCCGGAAAGACGGTTGCGGTGTCGGTCAACTCCCGTATGGCGTCCGTGCCCGCGGGGGAGGCGTCGGTGAGGGCGAGCACGTTCGTGGACGGTGAGCGGGTGGCCGTGACGGAGACTGCTCCGTACGGGGCGTATCCGCCCGGACGCTGATCTCGCGACACCACCGGGGTGGGGATGCTCTGGCATCCCACCCCGGTGGTCCGCGATTTCAGACGAGCCGGCGCGTCGGCGACTCGCCTCGGGTGATCCGAGGGTGACGCGGAGGGTGATGTGGCTGCACGCGTTCATCACCCCGCTCCCACCATGCGCTAGACAAGAGTCACAGCGACGAGTCAGGGGTGATTCGACGTTCTGGAACGAACAGGTCCAAGGGGGGGACCTACGAGTCAGATTCGCAGATTCAGAGGAACAGATCAGTGGAAGCTACTGTGCACCGCTCGTGTGACCTATCGACCGCGCATTCAGCGAAACCGCCTGTCGAGCCGGGGGGTCTCCGAGAGGCCAGGTCGTGAACTTCAACGACCCCCAGCGGGCCGAAGCCGAACTGCGCCGGGCGATCGATTCCGGGAACGCGGACTCGATCGCGCAGGCGGCGACGTCGAACATCTGGCCGCTGTTCTCCGCGCACCACGACATGCTCGTCGCCGCCATCGTCGCGCTTCCGAGCGCGACGCTCGAGCGCCATCCCGTACTCAGGGTGCTGCATCCGATGACTGCCGTGCTCGCACAGACGACGCGTCCGTTCCTGCCCGTCGCGCCTCCCGACGATTCGCGCGCGATGCCCCCCGCCGAGGTCGATGCGCTCGTCGTCGCGCACATGATGGCGTGCCGGATGAGCGGGAACGTCACCGCTGCCCTGGGCTACGCGCGTCGTCTCGAGGATCGCATGATGCGCACCCGCGTCGAGGCTCGCGACCGGATGGACGGTCCGCTCTGGTTCTACCACCACCAGATCGGCACGACCCTTCTCGTCGCCGGGGACACCGGACGGGCCCTGCTCGAATTCGCGACGTCCCGCCAGCTCGGGTCGTTCTCGATGCAGCCCTATGCGGAACGCGTGGCCCTCGGCCAAGCGGCGGTGGCGCACGCCGTGCGCGGCGCGCTCGCCGAAGCGGAACGCGTCCTTTCGGATGCTGCGCGGATGCCGGCACCCTCGGCCGCTTTCAGGGCGTTGAGCGCGACATCGGAGCGGACCGCGGCAGCGCTCATCGCCGTCGAACGCATGTCGGACGACATGGACGACCGGCTGATGGAGCTCGAATCGTATGACAGCATCCAGATGACGTGGCCCTTCGCGCTCCTTGCGCGCGCTCGCGCCTTCCTCGCTCGGCAGCAGCCGGAAGACGCGCTCGAGGCGATCCAGCTGGCAGCGGGATCGCACCGCACCGATCCCGGCTCTTTCGCAGCGGAGGTGATCGCGGCCATGTCGATCAAGGCTCTCCTGGCGATCGGGGACATCCCCCGCGCTCGCAGCATGGCGAACGAGCGCCCCGACGCAGGGGTTCTCACCCGATTGGCGACCGTGCGCGTGTCGTTGCACGAAGGCCGGTTCGACGACGCCTCGCAGGCCCTCCAGTTCCTCGCCCGCGACCGCCGACTCGGACCCGCTCAACGCGCGGAGTCCGTGCTGCTGTCGGGATGGCTGGAGCTGGCGAGCACTCATGATCTCGGTCGCGACACGGCACTGCAGATTTGCCGGATCGCCCGGCGGGCCGACAACCGACGACTGCTCGCGATGATGCCGCGCCAGCTCGTCGATCACGTGCGGCAGCGGTTGTCGAGCGAGTCCGCGGCGGATTTCACCGCGGTGACCGCGGGTCTGGCGAACTTCGAGATGCGGGCTCGTCCAGCGCTGACCCGGGGTGAACTGCGCGTGCTGAACGCGCTCCCGATGAACGATTCGGTCGCGGCGATGGCGTCGAGCTTCCATGTGTCGCCGAACACGATCAAGTCGCAGCTGCGTTCGCTCTACCGCAAGCTCGGATGTTCCACGCGTGCCGAGGCGATCAGCGTGGCGCAGCGACTGAACATCCTGGAAGTCACGCCCGCGCCGGCCATCTCGGCGCGGGCATAGGCGGCGCCCGAGCGCGCACCGAGGTGAACGGAGGGTGATGCCGCGGATGACCCACCGGGCGAAATCTCCCACGGAGCCCGGGGACGGTGCCCCGGACGCGGGATAGTCTCCGGCTGACAGCAGTCGCGTCCCTCGCCGGACGAGATCCCCCACGAGCACCGGAAGGCCATACATGTCCGCCACACCCGACCGCGCCGTCACCGGCATCCGCATCGCTCTCGCCACCGGGGGGATCCGCGCCGTGTCCTACGGGCGCACCGCCGCGCGCGCGACGACCGGCGCGCGCGTCTAGGCGGCGGCACCGGTGTCTGCTCGCGAGGAGGACGACAGCGTCTTGCAGGCGCGGATCGCGCAGCTCGAGGCGGAGAACAGACGCCTGATCGAAGCGGATGCCGCGCGCTCGGCGCCCGGTCCGCGCCGAGGCCGATCGTGGCGGGCCTTCCTGTCCGCGATGTGCATCGTGCTGGCGGGATTGCTCGTGCCCGTGTCGATCGTGGGCGGCTGGGTGCGGGCGGAACTCGTCGACTCCGACCGGTTCGTCGCGACGTTCGGCCCGCTCGCGGAGGACCCCGCCGTCCAGGCGATGCTCGTCGCCGAGATCTCCGGAGTCATCGATGACCACGTCGACGTCGCTCAGCTGACCGACGACCTCTTCGATGGCGTGGCGACTCTGGACCTGCCGCCCCGGGCGCTCGCTGCCCTGGAGCTGCTGCGCGTGCCGGCCGCCGCCGGGGCGCGCGGCATCGTCGACAGCACGGTCACGCGAGTCGTGGAATCCGAGACCTTCGCGGACGTCTGGCGCACCGCGCTCGGCGCGAGCCACCGTGCGCTCGTCATCGCGGCGACCGGGGGAGCCGACGGTGGCCCGGTCACGATCGACGGCGCGGGCGTCATCGGCATCCAACTCGGTCCGATCATCGGCGAGGTCAAAGCCCAGCTGATCGATCGGGGTGTGACCTTCGCGAGCGTCATCCCGCAGGTGGACCGAACGATCGTCGTCGCGCAGAGTGACGCCCTCGTCACGCTCCGGCTCGTCTACGGCCTGGCCGTGACCGCGGGATGGTGGCTGCCGGTCATCGCTCTGGCTCTCTTCGCCGTCGGGGTGCTCGTCGCGCGCCGACGCACGACGGCGATCCTCGGCGTCGGCGTCGCGTCGGCTTTCGGAGGCGCGACGCTCGCCGTCGCGCTCGGCGTCGGCCAGCTCGCACTCGAGCTCGCGCCCTTGGAGGCCGGAGTGAGTACCGACGCGCTCCTGGCGATCTACGAACAGGTCATCGCCGCGATGCGTCAGACCGCCGTCGTCGTCGCCGTCGTGGGAATCGCCGCGGCGACCCTCGCCTGGAGCCAGGGCCGCTGGCGGGCCGCGACCTCGCTTCGCCGTCTCGTCGCCGCCGTGAACGCGTCCGTCCGGCAGGTGCTCGCACAGCGCTCGATCGGCTCGGGTGCGTTCGGAGCGTGGATGGACCGTCGCCGGGTGCTCGTCCGGACGATCATCGGGGCCGGGGCCGTGCTCTGGCTCGCCGCGCTGCGACCGCTCGGGATAGGCGACATCGTGGTGGTGATCGTCGTCGCACTGGTCGCCTGGTGGTTCTGCGAGCTCGCGCGCCGGCCGGGGACGCCCGAGATCGACGACCCGCTCGCGGCGTGATCTCGGCCCGGGCGGTCACGCCTGCGGTCGCCGCCAGCCCTTCGCCAGCACAGTGGCATCGCGACTGAGGCCGCCACCCAGCAGCATCCCGATCGCGATGGCGATGAGGGACCCGAAGGTCCGCAGGATCGTGCTGGTTGCTCCCGCCGTACCGGATGCCGCCTCACTCAGCCCGATGAAGCCCATCGACCCTGGCACGAGCACCCAATACGCGCACGTCAGCATGATCGCCGTCGACGCTGCGGGTGTGAGACGGCGGGCGAGGTACACGGCCGGGATCACGATGAGCGCGCCGATGAGTCCCGACAGCTCGGCCCCGACGAGCAGGTTGCCCAGCAGCTGCGCCGAGTGCGCGACGACGAGGGCGTACACGATCCAGATCAGAGACCCGGACGGCGCCGAGGAGAAGAGGTAGTAGCCCAGGCTCACGAGGAGGAGGCCGACCCACGGTGCCCAGGCACCCAGTTGAGCGGGAGCCGTGGTGATGGCGGGAGGCTCGCCGGCGACCGAGATGCCCGCGAAGACCCCGAAGGCGAGAAGGCCCAGCCGCGCGAGCCCGAAGACGAGCCGGCTCGCTCCGGCCATCACCTGGCCGGAGGTGAGTTCGACCGCGGCGATGGTGAGGGTGAGTCCCGGGAGGAACGAGACGAGCGACGGTGCGACGAGCCGCAACACGTCGTCGTGGACGAGCGGACGCACCAGCAGCGAGATCAGGAGGGTGACCGTGAAAGCGGTCGCGACGGGCAGGAGCAGCGAGAGCGTGGGGATGCGGGCGCCGATGAACACGATGGCGCCGACGATCACGCCGAGCACGACATAGACGGGCAGAGCGGTGACGGTGGGATTGAGCACCAGGCCGAAGCCGACGGTCAGGAGCGCATAGCCGATGACCGTCAGGATCGAACCGAATCGCGGCGGTGCGGCTTTGATCTCGGCGAGCGCCGCGACGACCTCTGCCGGCTCGGGCGCCTGCGCGAACGCGCGCTGGACGACACGCTCGACCGCGCCCGCCTGATCCAGCCGGAGGGGCTCCTGGTCGGCGGCGACGAATGCCATCTGCGCCGGAGACGTCGAGGGATCTTCGAGGAGCACGAGCGTCGGGAGGACGAAGATGCGCAGCTCGGGTCGTTCGTAGCGCACGGCGAGCTCCTGCAGCGTCACCTGGACATCGCTCGTGGCCTGAGAAGAGGCGAGCAGCGTCGCGCCGAGCTGCCCGAGCATCCCCGACACTCCGGCGTCTCGCTCCGCGGTCGCGTCGGCGCCCGCGTCGGGGTCGGCGGGACGCAGCGCGAGCAGCGCACCGCGGGCCCGGGCGAGGAACCCGGGTTCTCGCTGTCCGCCACGCGACATCGTCGACTCCTCAGCCGACCGGGACGGCGATGAGGCGGTGGCGGATCGCGACCTTGAGCGCCTCTTCGCGCGTCGAGCAGCCGAGCTTGCGGTAGATGGACTTCAGCTGCGACTTCACCGTGTTGGGGGAGACGTGGAATGACGCCGCGATGGCAGCCGTGGTCGGGTGCAGGGGGAGCGCGTTCAGGACGCGGAGCTCACCGGGGGTGAGCGCGGGTGTGCGATGGCTCTCGGTGTGCGTGAGCCCCGCCGTCGCGTCATCGAAGGCGGCGGCCTCCGGCTCCGGAAGGTCCGCACGGACGAGCGAGATCAGCTGCTGCGGCATCGTTGCGAGGAGCCGGCGGACATTCCTCTTCGCGGTGAGGCGCGCGATCTGCCGTGCGGTCTCGGGATCGACCGCGTCGGTGCGCATCATCTCGACCCACGTCGACAGCAGGAGCGCCTCGACCCGCTGCCCGGGCCCCAGGGTGAGATCGGCCGAGATCTGCCGCACACCCCGCGCGGCGAGGTCGAGACGCGAATCCTGCAGCGCGAGTCGAACGGACGCGATCGTCGTGAGGGTGCCGGCCTTGGCGTTCGTTCCCGCCACGCGCCGTGCTCCGGCCGCGTCTCCCGCGGCCCACAGCGCCTCGATGGTCGCCGAGTGGATGACATCGGACGCGAAGGATCCGTGCTGAGTGGGGTGCGCATCGCTCGCCAGATGAAGGGCTTCCAAGGCGTCGTCGGCGCGATGACGCGCCAGCAGCGAGCGCGTGCGAGCGAGGAGCGCGAACGGCCAGCTCAGCTCGATGCTGTCGTAGGACTCCAGATCCGCGAGCAAATCGTCGACGTCGTCCACCATCCGCTCGACGCCCACGAGCGCTGCCGCGGTGCGCTCGGTCATCGTGCTCGAGTTGACGTGCGCACCGGTCGGCGGCGGCTGGTGCACGAGCTCGGCCAGCGCGAGTTCGGCATCATCGAGCGACCCGCGCACGGCGTGCGCGAGGGCCGTGCGCCCGAGCGCCAGTCGTTCGGCATCCGCCTGAGGCGAGAGCCGTCCGAGCTGTCGCGCGGTGGCGAACTCGAGCAGCGCGCGTGAGGAGTCGCCCGCGGCGAGCAGGGTCGACCCGATCTGCTGGTGGTAGTACCACAGCGGTCCGTCGATGCGCTCGCGCGATTCGACCCGCACCTGCTGGATGCGCTCCTCGAGACGACGCGCATAGATGAGGGCCGCGGTGACATCACCGCTGAACCGGAACGCGATCATCTGCACGAGAGTGAGGATGTCCAGTTCGTCGGGGGACATCGATCGGGCGTCGTCGGGATAGATCAGCGGCTTGAAGGGACGCGTCGTCCGGGCGAGCACCGGTGTCATGCGGTGCACGATCCGCAGGACGGGATACCGGGCCAGGACCGAGTTCGGCAGGGCCTCGGTCGCGGCGGTCAGCAGCTCGAAGTGCGCGCTGTAGAGCGGCCACACGTTGGACATCGCCGCCCGCGCGATCGTCTCCGGCTTTCCGGACGCGATGGCGCGTCGCAACTCGGCTTCGGCTCTGACATCGTCGTGGAGGTTCATCAGGAGGCATCCGGCCGCACCACTGTTGTGCACATGCGGGCGGGCGCTACTTCTTGCGCGGGCGGAACCAGGGGAAGAGGGAACCGATCACGACGCCGGCGATGAGGACCGCGAGGAACCATCCCCAGGCGGGCATCGTGAACTGCAGGAACAGGAACCGCAGCGTCGCCGGTCCGACGTTCGAGAAGACGAAGGTCAGCGCAGCGATCGACAGGAGGATCGCGAGGATCACTTTGCCGTTCGCGGCGCGAGTCTCCTTCTCCGCCGCGGTAGTTTCCTTGTCAGGCATACGTTCTCCTTCTCGCCCTGCGATGAGCGTCTCGCAACGGACCCTATCCGCAAACGCACCTCGCGCACGATGGGGTGAGATGCGGGTGATCAGTGGGTGAGAGGCGAGATGACGGGCCGGGCGAAATCCTCTGGGATCCGGCTCGCGATATGAACGACGCGGAATAGTCTCGCCGGCATGACCCCAGGCACCAAGGCACCGCAGAGAATGATCATCCGCAACGTCCGCGTGTTCGACGGCGTGAGCGACACGACCCAGGACAACGTCGACGTCCTGATCGAGGGCGCACACGTGGTCGCCGTCTCGTCGTCACCCGTCGCCGGCGACGCGTCCGACGGCGTGCTCGAGATCGATGGCGGCGGGCGATTCCTGATGCCGGGGCTGAGCGATGCCCACGTCCACCTGATGGGCAACGCCAACAGCATGATGGAGTTCCTGCAGGGCCCGACCGGAGCCCTTTACGGCAACACGATCGCCGAGGCCAAGCGCATGCTGCTGCGCGGGTTCACGACGGTCCGCGACATGGGCGGCGACACCGCGCCCGTGAAGTCGCTCATCGACCGCGGCGTGTTCGAGGGGCCTCGCATCTTCCCGAGCCAGGCGATGATCTCCCAGACCTCCGGTCACGCCGACTTCTCGTTCGTGTACGACGTTCCGGAGGAGTTCGGCGGCAAGCCCAGCCGCACCGAGGACATCCACTTCACGCGCATCGCCGATGGTGTTCCCCGCGTGCTGGCCGCCGTGCGCGAGCAGCTCAAGCACGGCGCCAGCCAGATCAAGCTCACCCTCGGCGGCGGTGCGGCGTCGATGTACGACCCGCTCAACACGCTGCAGTACACGCCGGACGAGATCCGCGCCGCCGTCCAGGCGGCGACCGACTACGGAACGTATGTCGCGACGCACGTCTACACGCCGGCCGGAATCGCGCGTGCGATCGACGCCGGTGTGGCCTCGATCGAACACGGTCACCTGGCCGACGAAGAGACCATCAAGCGCATCGCTGACGCGGACATCTGGCTCTCGACGCAGCCGTTCGCCGAAGACGACCACCACTACCCCGACCCGTCGCGAGCGGCGAAGAACACCGAGATCTGCCACGGCACCGAGCAGGTGTACGAGTGGGCGAAGAAGTACGGCGTCAAGACCGCGTGGGGCACCGACCTGCTGCTCGAGCCGCAGTCGGCTCCGCGGCAGAGCGTCATGGCGGCCCGTCTGAGCGAGTTCTACACGAACGCCGAAGCGCTCAAGATGCTCACGTCGGGCAACGCCCAGCTCTTCGAGATGGCCGGTGAACGCAACACCTACCAAGGCGGCAAGCTCGGCGTCATCGCCGAGAACGGCTGGGCCGACATGATCCTCGTCGACGGCGACCCGCTCACCGACCTCTCGCTCATCGCGGACCCGGACACCAACTTCCGCCTCATCGTCAAGAACGGTCAGGTCGTCAAGAACACCCTCTGATCGGCCTGCTCGACGCCGACCGATTCTCGATATCCCCGCAATGTCAGGAGTGAAAGTGACTTCCAACACCAGCAAGGCGCGTCAGTCGACCAACATCGACCCGACGCTCGCCATCAACCCCGTCTTCGTCCGGCCCGGCGAAGCGACCGAGTTCGACAAGTTCGTCATGCCGGACGGCCCGAGCCTTCCCGAGACCGCCTATCAGATCGTGCACGACGAGGCGATCCTCGACGGCAACTCACGCCTCAATCTCGCGACCTTCGTCTCCACCTGGATGGACGACCACGCGCTGAAACTGTACACCGAGGCAGCCGACAAGAACATGATCGACAAGGACGAGTACCCCGCGACGGCGGCGATCGAGGACCGCTGCTGGCGCATGCTCGCCGAGCTGTGGCACGTCCCCGACACGGCCGACACGATCGGCACCTCCACGATCGGCTCGTCCGAAGCGTGCATGCTCGGCGGTCTCGCCCTGAAGCGCCTGTGGCAGGAGAAGCGCAAGGCCGAGGGCAAATCGACCGAGAAGCCGAACCTCATCATGTCGGCGGCGGTCCAGGTCGTGTGGGAGAAGTTCTGCAACTACTGGGACATCGAGCCGCGGTACGTCCCCGTCACGCCCGACCACATGGTGCTGGACGGCTTCGAGCTCGAGAAGTACGTCGACGAGAACACCATCGGCGTCGTGGCGATCCTCGGCCAGACGTTCACGGGGGCCTACGAGCCCGTCGAGGCGATCGCGAAGAAGCTCGACCAGATCCAGGCCGACACGGGACTCGACGTGAAGATCCACGTCGACGGTGCTTCGGGCGCCATGGTCGCGCCGTTCTGCCAGCCCGACCTGGTGTGGGACTTCCAGATCGACCGGGTCAATTCGATCAGCACGTCGGGTCACAAGTACGGACTGGTCTACCCCGGCGTCGGCTGGGTCGTGTGGCGCAGCCAGGCGGTGCTCCCCGAGAGCATGATCTTCCACGTCAGCTACCTCGGCGGCGACATGCCCACGCTCGCCCTGAACTTCTCGCGGCCCGGTGCTCAGGTGCTGCTGCAGTACTACCAGTTCCTGCGTCTCGGACGTGAGGGCTACCGCGCCGTCCAGCAGAACTCGATCGACGTCGCGACGTACCTGTCGAGCGAGATCGCGAAGATCGGTCCCTTCGAACTCATCAGCAAGGGCGACACGATCCCCGTGTTCGCCTGGGTCCTCAAGGACGGCTACACCGACAAGTGGAGCCTCTACGACCTCGCGGACCGCCTGCGCATGAAGGGCTGGCTCGTGCCGGCCTACCCCATGGCCGACAACATGTCGGACATGGTGCTCCAGCGCATCGTGGTCAAGGTCGGGCTCAGCCGTGACCTCGCCTCGGCGCTTCTGGCCGACATCAAGGGCGAGGTGGAGTTCCTGCAGTCGCTCACCGCGCCGCTTCCTCGCGAAGTGGCCAGCGGGTCCCACTTCCACCACTGATTCGACCGTGTGCGGGGAGGACGCTCGGCTGCGTCCTCCCCGCACACGCGATTCACCGACCGAAACACGGATGGAGAGACCATGACGACGGCGGCCATGACGGTGGACGTTCCCCGGCGCTTCTTCGTGCCGACCGTGACGAAGCAGTGCTGGATCTTCATGATCGGCTCGTCACTGTTCGCTGTGGGGTCCGCACCCGGACTCAGCGATCTGATGGGCGCGAGCGCATCGAACCTCTGCTATTTCGTCGGCGCCTGGTTCTTCACGACGGCGGGACTCATCCAGCTCTTCCTGAGCGGCGCCATCGCCGTCCCGGTGTCGTACGCGCCCGGACGGATGGTGCGTGCCGAGTGGCTCGCCGCCGCGACGCAGACGTTCGGGACGCTCATGTTCAATGTGAGCACGACGGCCGCCCTGCATGCGAAGACGGTCACCTCTCAAGAGCATCTCGTGTGGAATCCGGATGCCGGCGGCTCGGTCGCCTTCCTCGTGAGCGGCGTCCTCGCCTTCGTCGCGTACGCGCACCACGCGCGCCTGCTCGACCTGGGCAAACGCGCGTGGTGGTCGGTGCTGGTCAACTTCATCGGCTGCGTCGCGTTCGGCCTGTCGGCGGTGGGGTCCTACATCCTCCCCGGCGGCGACACGATCAACAACGCTCTCGCCAACGGCGGGACGTTCGTCGGCGCGATCTGCTTCTTCCTCGCGTCGCTCATCGTGCTGCCCCAGTGGAACCGCTCGGCGAACCGGGCGGCCGCACCCCGCGGGGCGGACGGCATTCCCCCGGTCATCCAGTGATCTCCGAGGGCCTTGCGACCGATCCGAAGCCGCGTCGCGCGCTCATCGACGACGAGTCCGCGGCGATCATCATCGCCGCCTCCGTCTTCGTCGTCTCCGCCATCGTGGCCGCGGTGGTGTTCTGGGGTCGTGAGCTCCCGATCGCCGGTCGCGGGTCGCTCGGCGAATTCGTCGCGATAGCGGGAGCGGTGGCGGCAGCCCTCGCCTTCGCGGGCGGCCGGTGGGTGGCATCCGTCCTCAAGATCGGGGGGATCCCCGGGCAGACCCGCGCGCGCTATCTGTGGTTCGATCTCGTGGCGCTCTCGGTCGCGCACGCCGCGATCGCGCTCCTGGGCTGGACCGGCATCGCGACGGTCCTCGAGCACAGCTTCATCGGCGCCACGGTCTTCACCACTCCCGCCGTCGTGATGGCCGCAGCCGCGACGGCGCTGAGCGGATACGCGGCGTATCTGTCGGGGCTGAGCCTGACGCCGCGCCAGCTGTCGCTCGTGCTCGCGCTGTTCCTCGCGGTCGGGATGATCACCGCGATGCTGAGCTCGAACGATCCGCAGTGGTGGCAGATGAACCTGTCGGCGCTCGGGATCACGCACGACATCTCCTCGCTGACGTTCAACCTGACCCTCATCATCTCGGGCGTCATCGTCACGACGATCGCGCGCTTCGGCACGGCGTCGCTGCCGGCCGAGACCGTGGCGGAGCGTCGTCGCCGTGCCGTCGTCCGCGCGCTGTTCGTACTCATCGGCGTCATGCTCGCGTGCGTCGGGGTCTTTCCCGTGGACCGCTTCTTCCTGCTGCACAACACCGTCGCGACGGGGATGGCGGTCGCCTTCGGCGTGCTCGTCATCGGTGCGCCGTGGCTGCTGCCCACGGTGCCGAAGACCTTCATCGTGCTCGGGTACGTCTTCGTCGCCGCCGTGGCGGGGCTGGCCCTGCTCTTCGCGGTCGGCATCTACAACCTCACGGCGGTCGAGCTCATCGCCGCCGTGCTGATCTTCGCGTGGATCATCCTGTTCCTGCGCAACGTGCAGACGAGAACCTGACGATGCTCGTCGTCCTGGCAGACCTGCTGACCATCGCGGTCGCGGTCGCCATCAGCCCGCTGGCGATCGTCGCCGTGATCCTCATGGCGACGGCGGGGAAGGGCCGCTCCAACGGCACGGCCTTCGTGCTCGGCTGCTACGTGTTCATGGTCGTGTTCGTCGGGGTTCTCGTGCTCATCGGTCGCGCCGCGGGAACCGAGGATGCGCATTCCGTCCCACGGCTGCTCGTCGACGGTGTCGAGATCCTGCTCGGCATCGCGCTGCTGACGATGGCCGTGCTGCAGTGGCGCAAGAGAGGGACGAAGGACACCCCCGGCTGGATGGACAAGCTCGACGGACTCACGGTCGGCAAGGCGTTCATCGTCGGCGTCCTGCTGTCCGGTCCGCTCTCGCCCAAGGACCTGCCGCTGCTCATCGCCGCGGGAGGGCGGATCTCCCAGGCCGACCTCCCCGTCGAGCAGATCGCCTCGGTCATCCTGATCTTCGCCGCGATCGGCATCACCGCGGTCGCGATCCCCTGGGTCGTGAGCATCGTGGCCCCGCACCGCGCCGAAGCGACGCTCGCCAAGCCGCGCGACTGGCTGGTCGCGAACCACGCCGTCATCGTGACCGTGCTGTTCATCATCCTCGGGTTCAAGCTGGTGGGCTCGGGCGTCGCCGACCTGGTCGGGTGATCGCCGGAATGTCCATCGAACTGCTCGTCGTCGCGGTGATCGCGATCATCGCGATCACCCTGACCTCGACACTGGCCGATCGCATCGGGGTCGCGGGGCCGCTCGTCCTCGTCGCCCTCGGCGTCGTCGTCAGTCTCGTGCCCGCGATCCCGGCGCTCAGCGTCCAGCCCGAGCTGATCCTGGTCGGTGTGCTCCCGCCGCTGCTGTACTCGTCGGCGGTGTCGGCTCCCGCGATCGAACTGCGGCGTGATCTGCGCGCGATCAGCGGCCTCGCGATCCTGCTCGTCATCATCAGCTCCCTCGTGCTCGGACTCTTCTTCGCCTGGGCGATCCCGGGACTGGGCCTTCCTCTCGCGATCGCGCTGGGTGCGATCCTCAGCCCCACGGATGCCGTCGCCACATCGATCGTCCGCAAGCAGGGGGCGCCGCGCCGGGTCGTGACACTGCTCGAGGGGGAGAGCCTGCTCAACGACGCGACGGCGCTCGTGCTCCTGCGCACGGCGATCGCCGCGGCCGCGGCGGGCTTCTCGTTCGCGGCGACACTCGGCGCCTTCGCCTGGGCGGTGCTGTCGGCCGTCGCGATCGGCGCCGTCGCCGGGGTGATCGCGCTGCGACTGAGGGCGTGGACGCGCAACGCGACGGCGAGCACGGCGGTGGGCCTGATCGTGCCGTACCTCGCCTATCTGCCGACCGACGCGGTCAACGGCTCGGGGCTCGTGGCGGCCGTCGTCGCCGGTGTCGTGTGCGGTCAGGGTGCTGTGCGCCGGCTCACACCGGAACAGCGGATCGCGGACAAGGTCACCTGGCGCACCGTCGAGTTCATCCTCGAGGGCGCCGTCTTCCTCGTGATGGGGCTCGAGCTCTACGGCATCGTCGAGAAGAACATCGCGGCGCACGAGGGTCTGCTGCACGGGGCGATGATCGCGGGCGCGGCGTTCCTGATCCTGATCCTGGTGCGCGCCGCCTATGTCTTCCCGATGCTCGCCTTCCACTCCTCGCGCATCAGGCGCGCCACGCGAAGGCGGCTGAGCACGGCGAGCGGCACGAGCCGGCGCGCGAGCGTGAAGCGCGCCGGGCGGATCCGTGCCGACATCGACTACTTCGATGCGTCACCGCTCACCTGGCGTCACAGCGTCATCGTGACGTGGGCGGGCATGCGCGGCGTGGTCACGCTCGCGGCGGCGCAGACGCTGCCCAGAGACACGCCCGAGCGCGAGCTGCTCGTGTTCATCGCCTTCGTCGTCGCGGCGGGAAGCCTGCTCCTGCAGGGCATGTCGCTGCCCGCGGTGGCGCGGATCGTGGGACTGGGCTCGTCGCCGCAGACGGGGTTGCCCCGTCGCGCGCTCACCTCGGTCAACCACGAGCTTCAGGATGCCGCGCAGTCGGCGATCGCGAACCGCGCGCTGCATCGCGAGAAGGGCGCCTTCCCGGAGAAGCTCTACGCGCATCCTCCGTCGCGCTTCCTCGCGGGCCTCGGGTCCGACGCCGAGGCCGAGGGTCCCGAGAGGCTGGAGTTCGAGCTGGCCCTCATCGGCGTCATGAGGGTGCGACTGCGTCAGATCGCGGCATCCGGTGCGCACAGCACGAGCGTCGTGCGATACGTGTTCGACGAGCTCGACGCGTACGAGATCAGTGTGCGGCTGCGACTCGAGAGCGAAGGGTGACAGACGGATGGACCTCACTTCCCTGCCGTTGGCGGGCATCGGACTGGCCGTCGCCTCGGCCGCGGTGCTCTCGGTCGGCAACCTCCTGCAGGCGCGCGGCGTGCACGCCATGGAGGAGCGGATGGACCGCGGCGCCGGCGGCTCGCGCACGATCCACCTGATCCGCACGCGCCTGTGGCTGCTGGGCGGCGTCCTCCTCGGCATCGCGATCCTCCTGCAGATGGGCAGCCTCGCGTTCGCGCCGCTCATCGTCGTGCAGCCCATCGGCGTGGCAGCCCTCGTCTTCACCGTGCTCATCACCGCGATCGCCGTGGGGCGACGGCCGCCGCCGGCCGTCGTGCGGGCGATCGTCGTGTGCGTCGTCGGGGTCGCGGCCTTCGTCACGGTGGCAGCCCTCGTGAGCACGCAGCACGCGATCACCGACGTCCAGCTCATCGCGGTCCTCGTCGTGCTCGCGGGAGTGCTCGTCGCGACGGGTGCCCTCCTGATCGTCGGCCGCGCCCGGACCGCTCCGCCGATCCTGTGGGTGCTTCTCGGCGGGGTGTACTCGGCGTTCGTCGCGACGCTCGGCAAGACCGTCATCCTGCGGGTCCAGACGGCGTGGCGTCACCGTGACTTCGCGATCGACGCCACGAACCTGCTCACGATCGGCTGCCTCGTGGGGATCGCGGTCGCGGGGGCCCTGTCGATCTACTTCGTGCAGCGGGCGCACGTGTCCAACCGGCCCGAGGTCGTCGTCGCGGGCCTGACCGTCATCGACCCGACGGTCGCGGTGGTCCTGGGGATCACGATCCTCGGCGAGGCGAGCGACGCACCGCTGTGGGCGGTCTTCGCGTTCATCGGCGCCGGGCTCGTCGCGGTCACGGGGGTGTTCGCCCTGTCCCGCGCCGAACGCCGCAGCGACATCGGCGAGGGGGCCCCTTCGTGAGGTCGTCGGCCTGCCGCGTCACCGACGACCGATGCCCGTGACGCCCGACGCCGCCCGGGGAGCACCCGGGTGGTTCCGGGCGCTCGCGCGCACGACGCCCGCGCCTCTGCAGTGGGATCGCGTCGTGCTCACCTCGATCGGTGTCGCCGCACCGGTCGGACTGGGCGTGCTGCTCGCGCCCCAGCATCCGGCGGCAATCGGGCTGGGCTCGCTGGCCTCGATGGGGGCGATGGCCACCTCGGTGATGGACCTCGGCTCGGCCGGAGCCGAACGCATCCACCGCATGGCCCTCGTGTCGGTCACCGCTGCGCTCGGATTCGCCCTGGGGACGCTCGTGTACGGGAACACCGTCGCGACCCTCGTCGCCGTGGTCGCCGCGACGCTGGTGTCCGGGCTCGCCGGCACGGTCAGCGCGACCGCGTCGAGGTCGGGACTGTACTTCCTCGTCTTCGCCGTCACGGCGGCCAACGCGGACTTCGGGCTCGCGAATCCGTGGGAGGCGCCGGTGGTGTTCTTCCTCGGCGCGGTGTGGCGGCTGAGTCTGACCACGGTCGTCGCCGCCGTGATCGGCGCCAATCTGGCACCCGAGAAGCGCGCCGTCGCCGCCGTGTACGACGCGATCGCGAATCAGCTCGCGGCGTCGGGCACCCCCGCCGCGGACGCGGCGGGGTCGAGGCTGACGAACGCGCTCAACAACGCGTACGACGTCATGATCGCGGCGCGCACCGCCGTCGCCGCGCGGGACGTGCGATGGCAGAACCTCGAGACGGTGCTGAACGCCTCTGCCCCGGTGGTGGATGCCACGATCGCCACGACGACGAAGGGGCTCGCGACCGATCCCGATGTCGTGACCTACGTGCGAGCGGTGGCAGCGTGGATCAAGGATCCGAGAGCGACCCCGCCCGCCCCGCCGTCGCCGGCGGGAGCGGGCGGGCCGGACGCCGAACGCGCGGCGCTCGCGTCGTCCGTGCGCTTCCTCGCCCGCGTGGTCGAACGGGTCGGCAGTGACGAACGGCGGCGGTTCGTCGCGGCATCCCGGGCAGGACTGCCCGTCGGGCCGTCCGTCCTGGAACGGCTGCGCGAGGCCGGCCGCACACTGGCGGCGGGCAGCGAGACGTGGCTCGCGATCCTGCGGCTCGTGCTGTGCATGGCCGTCGCGCAGGGGATCTCCCTCGTCCTGCACCTCGAGCACCCCTATGTCGTCATGCTCACCGTGGCGCAGATCATGAAGCCCGACCTGGGATCCGTTTTCGCACGGGCGATGCAGCGCGGAGCCGGCACGATCATCGGCGTCATCCTGGCCACGATCGCGACCGCGCTGATCCCGCACGACGGATGGCAGGTGCTCGCCGTCCTGGCACTGGCGGCCCTCATCCCGATCACCATGCCGCGGAACTACGGCCTCTATTCCGGCGTCAGCGTCTGTCTCGCCGTCCTCCTCGTCGAACTGCACGCGGGAGCGAGCGCGTCGCTCATCGAATCCCGCCTGTTCGACACCGTCCTCGGGTGCGTCGTCGTGCTGGCGATCGGATATCTGCCCTGGCCGTCGACGTGGCGCGCGCCTCAGCTCCTCGCGCAGCAGGTCGCCGACCTCGCCCGCGGCATGGCCGACTATGCGACCGTCGCCCTCGCGGATTCCTCCGCCGTTCGCCCGCCGAACGGCGACGGTCCGGCAGACCCGTCGATTCCCGGTCGCGCCCAGACGACCGCACGGCGCCAGACGTACCGCCGCATCTCCGATCTGCGCACGCGCATCGTGAGGTCGCTCGCCGAGCCCCCGGCGATCAGCGCCGCAGCAGCGTCGTGGACACCCGAGATCACGGCGCTGGAACGCGTGGCCGACGCGGTCACGGCCGCCGCGACGACGACCGTCGTCTCGGGCGCCGAGCTCGAGTCGCGCGATGTCGACCGCGTGCACGGGGCGCTGACAGACCTCGCCGCCGCGATCGCCGACGACCGTGCGCCCGGCGCGGACGACGTCCCCTCTTCCGGCGCGCTCGCCGATGTGGGCGACGAGATCAGGTCGGCGAGGGGCGCGCTGTCATTGCGCGTCCGGCAGCGCACGCACCACGTGCGTGCCGAAGCGTGACGAGGTCTCGAGGAGCCGGAACACCTCATCCGATGCGCCCACGACACAGACCTGCAGCACGCCGCTTTCGAACAGCTGGTGCATGAGCTCGTCGGTGAAGTCGGTCGTCACCGACTCCACCTCGTCGGCGACGAGTCTGAGCTCATCGGTGAACGCGAGGATGTGGGAGCGGCGGACGATCATCTCGGCGGCGGCCCGGGAGTCGGATGCTCGGGGGAGCGTGATCGAGTCCATTCGTCTCTCCTCAGGGGCGGTCGGAGCGAATCGACCCCGCTCCGGCTGCCGCCAGCCTAAGCACGGCACCGGGAACCGCCGCCGTCTCGCCAGCCGATTTCGCCCGCACCGTACCCCGGCCATCACCCTCGCCGACGAGCCGGTGCGGCAGGGTGATGACGGGGTGATCGGGGGAGTGCGCGGCGGGTGAAACCTGACGGAGTCACCGGGATGCGCCCCGGCGCGAAGTTAGAGTCTGGGGGTCACCGGGAGGTTCGATGTTCGAGGTCGTCATCACGATCGTGCTCGGTGCCGTCTTCGCCGTGGGTGCCGCCTGGGTCGCGCAGCACGTGCTCGGCACGCCGATCGGCTGGGTGCGGGCGATCATCTTCGTCGCGATCATCTATACGGCCACGGTCCCGATCGTGCGCGCTGCGCTCGAAGCCGGCGATGTCATGGTCGACGGACAGTTCGTGGTCTCCAGTCCGATCGGCGTCGTGTTCATCGCGGTGGCACTGGGCTGGCAGTTCGCCCTCGCGGTGACCGTCATCATGATCTCCGAGCTCTTCTGGCCGTCCGGGCGAGGGTGGCATCCGATCCGCGGGGTGAAGGAGCTCCTTCACCGCCGCAAGCGCATGCTGCGTTACGCGCAGACATTGCGGATCGCGTCCAAGCACGGTCTCAGCCTCTTCGGCAGCCACCGCAAGGGAGAGGACCAGGACGTCCCGGCGGCCGTCGTGGCCGCGATGAACGAGGCCGGGGTCACGTTCGTGAAGATCGGGCAGGTGCTCTCCACGCGCGACGACGTGCTTCCGAGCGAGTTCACGGATGCATTCGCGACGCTGCAGATGCAGACCACTCCCCTTCCCTGGGACGACGCGAAGGCGGCGATCGAGGCGGAGCTGCCGGGCACCATCGACGAGGTGTTCGCGTGGGTGGATGAAGTCCCGATGGCGGCGGCCTCGCTCGCTCAGGTGCACGCCGCGCGGCTGCATCCCGCGGAGGGCGAGACCGAGGGGGCGAATGTCGTCATCAAGATCCAGCGCCCGGACGCCCGCGCCTCGGTGCAGATCGACTCGGACATCATCGTGCGTCTGGCACAGCAGGCCGAGCGCCGGGCGGCGTGGGCGCGGGCCTACGGGCTGAACGCGCTCGCGGGCGAATTCGTGCGTTCCCTCAAAGAAGAACTCGACTACCGCATCGAGCTGGCCAACACCGAGCTGCTGCGCGACACGCTCGCGCGCTCGAGCGTCCGTGCGGTGCACGTGCCCGAGGTGTACCCGGCGCTGTGCACCGAGCGGATGATGGTGCAGGAGCGGATCGAGGGCATCCCGTTCTCGAACCTGGACGGCGGCCTTCCGGCCGCCATGGCCGACGCCGAGCCGCGCGAGCGAACCGAGGAGGAGCGGTTCGAGGTCGGCGACGTGGCCGGGACCGTCTCGTGGACGCGACCCGACCCGCTTCCCACGGCGCACGAGATCGCCGACGTCCTGGTCGACACCGTGTTCGAGCAGATCGCGGTCCGCGGGGTCTTCCACGCCGACCTGCACCCGGGGAACATCATCCTGCGCGCCGACGGGCAGATCGCCCTCATCGACTTCGGCTCCGTCGGCATCCTGGAGCGGAGCATGCGACGAATGCTGCTCGCGATGATGTCCGCGATGGGCGCCGAGGACGACATCGCCCTCACCGATCTGCTGCTGATGATCGCCGGCGAGCCCGCGGATGGATCGGAACTGGATCGGCGGGCACTGCAGCATGAGATCGGCGTCATCCTCACGCGCGTGCACAACGGGCGCACCGATGCGAGCATCTTCACCGAGGTGATCGACGTCCTGCGCCGGCACCAGCTCGCGCTTCCGCCCGCTCTCATCCTCGTGTTCCGCACGATCGCCTCGATGGAGGGCTCATTGCGCCGGCTCGTGCCCGACTACGACATGGTCGATCAGGCGCTGACTCGGACGACGTATTTCGCGCGGCTCGCGTTCGATCCGCGGGACATGCTGGCGGATGCCCGTGTGCAGCTGCAGGTGGTCGGCGAACAGCTGCGACGGCTGCCGCGACGGATCGAAGCGATCGGCGCGCAGTTCGAGAACGGCACCTTCGGCATGAGCCTGCGGATGTTCCGCGACCCCAACGAGCGCAGCTGGATCGCCTCGCTCGTCGGTCAGCTCACGACGGCGCTCGTGGGCGTCGTCCTCGTCATCGCGGCGGTCGTTCTCGTGGTGTTCGGCGGCGGGCCGCTGTTGACTCCCGACGTCTCTCTCTTCCCGTTCCTCGGTGCCGTTCTCGGTCTCGGCGGCATGCTACTGGTGCTCAGATCCCTGCGAACCGCACTCATGCGGGGCGATACGCCCGCAGGGCGGTAGCCGGAGGGTGTCTATCGCACGGGCGCTGCCGCATCGAGCGCGGCGGCCGCGGCACGTCGTCCCTCGGCGATGAGGCGCCCGACGTCGCGCATCGTCCACTGCGCCATCCGCTCCATCTCGGGTTGAACGAGCACGACACTCGGATCGCGCGCGAGATCGGCCGTCCGGGTGGCGGTGCGCATCATGCGCACGTTCTCCCACTTCGCGTGGAGGTGCACGACGATGACACGCTCCGCACCGAGCTGTCGCGCCGCCGCGTGCGGCACGTTGTCGACCATTCCGCCGTCGGCGAGCAGCTGGCCGCCGAGGCGCACGGGCGGGAGCAGCCCCGGCACGGCGATCGTCGCGCGCAATGCCGTGCTCAGCGGTCCGGTGTCGATCGTGACGGCACGGCGAGTGCGCAGATCGGTGGCGACGGCTCCGAAGTGACGCGGCAGGTCCTCGATGCGCGGGTCCTCCTGGAGGAGCCGCTGGATGGCATCGGTCACGACGTGCGAGTCCAGCAGCCCCCAGCGGGGCCGGAAGGTCCACCGGGCGACCCGACTCCAGCGGAAGGTCCGCGCGATCCGCTCGATGGCGTCGCCGTCGAGTCCCGCGGCGAAGGCAGCGCCCACGAGGGCGCCCGAACTCGTGCCGGTCACGATGCCAGGACGGATGCCGCGCTCCTCCAGCACCTGCAGAACCCCGACGTGTGCCGCACCGAACGCGCCGCCACCGCTGAGCGTGACGGCGAGCCGCGCATCGTCCGCGGCATCGCCTGTGTCGGGGATCACGTGGTGACCGTACCACCGGGCGAGCCGGGCACGGCAGAGTGAGAACCGGGTGATTCCGCGGGTGAGGAGCCGGGATGATTCCGCGAGCGTCGCGCACCGGCACGATCGGTAAGGTGCAAGCAGGAACGGACGGAGACGTGATGACGCGTGTAGCGGTTGCTCAGGTGGGCTCGGTGCTGTTCGACACCGACGGCACGATGCGCAAACTGCGCGCCTACGTCGATGACGCCCGTGAGCGCGGGGTCGAGTTCCTCGTCTTCCCGGAGGCGTTCATCGGCGGCTATCCGAAGGGGCTGTCGTTCGGCGCCGTGCTCGGCTCGCGAAACGATGCCGGGAGGGACGAATTCCTCCGTTACACGCGGGCCGCGATCTCGATCCCGGGGCCGGAGATCGATGAGATCGGGCAGCTCGCCCGCGAGGCTCGGATGACGATCGTGGTGGGGGTGATCGAACGGGACGGCGGCACCCTGTACTGCACCGCCGTGTATGTCGGGCCGGAGGGGGAGTTCCTCGGGAAGCACCGCAAGCTCATGCCGACCGGCACCGAACGTCTCGTCTGGGGTCAGGGCGACGGCTCCACGATCAGCGTCGTCGATTCTCCGGCCGGCCGTTTCGCCGCCACGATCTGCTGGGAGAACTACATGCCCCAGTTCCGGCTCGCGACCTATCAGCAGGGCGTGCAGCTGTGGTGCGCTCCGACCGTGGATGACCGCGACATCTGGCAGGCGACCATGCGTCACATCGCCTACGAGGGCCGGTGCTTCGTGCTCAGCGCGTGTCAGTACCTCAACGTCGACTCGCTGCCCGACGGCTACGATCTGCAGCGTTCCGGCGACGCCCGCGGCGACCTGATCCGCGGCGGCAGCGTCATCGTCTCACCCTTCGGTGACGTGCTCGCCGGCCCCGTCTACGGGGAAGAGACGCTGCTGGTCGCCGACATCGATCTCGAAGATCAGCTGCGCGGAAAGTACGACCTCGATGTCGTGGGTCACTACGCGCGGCCGGATGTGTTCTCGCTCACCGTCGACACGACGCCGAAGTCCGCCGTCGTGCGGTCGGGTGCATCCGATTCGGGAGCGCCCGCACCGGTCCCGTGATACGCGGCGCCGCCGTCGGCGACGGAGCGGTCCAATGCGTCGGCGAGCCGTGAGATGACCGTCGCGGCGGCGGCCGCTTCATCCTCGGAGAGCCCGTCGATCACCTCGACGATCGTCTCGTGGTGACCCGAGAACGCCTCGTCGACCCGTCGCACGGCCTCGTCGGTCGGAATGAGGTAGCGCGCGCGCCTGTCGGTCGGGTGCTGTTCTCGCGTGACGAGTGAGCGCCTGACGAGACGTTCGACGATGTTCGTGACGTTCGCGCTGGAGGTCGAGAGCATGACGATGAGGTCTTTCGGCCCGATGGCGCGGTCGTCGCGACGAGCCTGGACGAGGTATCGCAGGGCCGTGAGATCGAGATGCAGCAGTCCGGAGGACCGGAGAGCTCGCTGCGACTGCAGCCGTTCCGCACGTCGCAGCCGGAGGATGGCGTCGCTGAGCCGCTGCCCCTCGGGGGTCTCGGGCGGGGCCGCATAGAGGTGTTCGCCTTCGCGGCGCATGATGCTTCGCGGCACTGCTGCTCCTCTGCGCTCCTCGTGGCGCATCCCCAGCGTAGCCACACGGCAGCGGCCATCGCCAGGGAATTGCACAATATCGAGGAATCACATCGGATGTGAGTGTAAGAAAGGAAAAGACACTTCAGGTGAATTACTAGCTAGGTTGTAATAAAGCTCGTTTCCCCTTCCCCCAGAGAGGAACCCCGATGGGCTACCTGTACTACGGCGCTGAACGCACGCCTGCCGAGATCCCCGACCGCGTCCTCGCTCATATCAAAGTGGTCGTCACGACCAAGCTGCGCCGCAATGAGAGCTTCACACTGACCTGGCCGCACCCCGACGGCGCCGCGGGCCGCACGTCGATCTGGCTTCAGCCGTCCATCCCGCTGCGCTTCGTGTTCGACACCCCCGAGGCCGAGCGCCTCGATGAGCAGATGCTGCGTTCGTACGCCGAGCAGGCGCATTCGTCGAAGGGCCTCGTCATCGACTGGCGTGAGGAGCATTCGTCGACGGCGCCGTCACTGAAGATCGCGTCCCAGCCGGAGGACGTGCCGGAGCGTCAGGTCGCCTGAGGCGCGCGGTCACGCCAGAGCGGTGTCGGCGGGCAGCGCGTACCACGTGCGGTCGTGATAGATCAGCGGTCGGGAGCGCGCGGCCGCGTCGGCCTGCTCCGTGATGGCGAGCGCCTCGATGATGCACAGCGTCGACGTGCCGGCGCGCACCCGTTCGACGACGCGCGCCCGGACGAGGACGGGCGCACCCACGAAGTACGGTTCGCCCTCGGGCGTCACCGCCCACGTCCGCGGATCACCGAAGCGGTCGGCATCGTGCCGTGCGCCGAGTCTGGCCAGCCATGCGCTGCCGGCGTCGAGCAGATGCACGATGAGCGTCTCGGCGCGCAGCAGCACGGGTGCGCTCGAGGACTCGTCCGACACCGAGAAGACCAGCAGCGGCGGTTCCGCGCTGACCGATGCCAGCGAGCTGACCGTCATCGCGACGTGCCGCCCCGCGTGGGTGGCCGTCACGAGGGCCACGCCGGCCGGGTGGTTGCGCAGCGCATGCCGGAACCGGTCCGCCGTCGCGGCGTCGATCGTCAAATTCATGGTCGGCTCCTTCGCTACGACGTGACGGCGGGGGTCCACCCCAGGGCGGGCGCGATCGTCGTGGCGAACTGCTCGAGCCGCGCGATGCTGAGGTCGGCGCCGGGCGTGCTGTCGCCGGCGGCGGGGTAGAGGCCGACGGTCGGCAGCAGGTCGGTGACGTACCCGAGCAGTGCCGGATCGTCGCGCAGGTCGTCGATGACGTCGTCGACCGTGCCGTACCGCGTGACGCGTCTCAGGTATCCCTCGGTCGACAGGTCGGCGAGGTCGGGCTTGTAGGCGTCGGCGAAGGTGCGTCGGAAGGTGTTCAGCCCGTCTTCGACCGTGCGCTCGATGCTCTCCCGGCTCTCTCCGACATAGGTGAAGCGCAACGCGCCGATCCGCGGCGCCCGGTCGGCCGGCTGCGTCGCCTTCCACGCCGCGAGATAGGCGTCGATCTTGGCGCGCTGATCGTGCACGGGGTGGTCTGCGAACGTGCCGATCAGCAGTCCGTTGCCCGCCGCGGCGGCTTCGGCGGCACGTTCGGGGGTGCCGACCGACTGCCACAGGCGGTCGCGCAGGCCGGGTGCGACCGGACTCAGCCGGCGCGGCTCGTCGTCACCGGTGAGCGATCGTCCTTCCAGCAGCGCATGGAGCGTGCGCAGGTTGCGGTCGAACAGCTCGCGGCGCGCGGCGTAGTCGAGCCCGAACGCCGTGAACGCCGCGCGATCGCCCCCGCCCGACCCCAGCCCGAGGTTGAGGCGGCCGCCGCTGACGAGGTCGAGCACGGCGGCATCCTCGGCGAGTCGCACGGGGTCTTCGAGCGGCAGCACCGTGATGGCCGTGCCGAGCGTGATCCGCTTCGTCTGGGCAGCAACCGCCGCGAGCAGCACGAGGGGGGACGAGAGCCGACCCGACCCGAGCCCGAAGTGGTGCTGCCCCACCCACACGCTCTCGTAGCCGAGTTCCTCCGCGGCGACGATCGTGTCGATGAGCTGCGCGAGCACGTCGGCATCCGACTGCCCGGGCACCCCCGGCACCTGCGTGAAGAACCCGAGCCGGAAGCCCGGCGCGACGGCGGCGCGCTCGGGCGCCTTCTCGATGATCGTGCTGCTCACGGTGTCGTTCCTTTCGGTGGGGGCACCGCACCGACCGACCAGCGGCTGTCGAGCTCGCCGTTGACGAGCCAGTCCCCGACGAGTCGGGAGCGGTAGACGATGGGATTGTGGCTCGCGATCGTGCGAGCGTTGCGCCAGTGCCGGTCCAGCGCCAGCGTCCGATCCAGTGCCGACGCGCCCAGCGCATCGAAGGCGCGCCCGGCGGCGTCGGTGACGAGTCGGGGGACGACGGTCTGCGCCTGGTAGGTGGCGGCGGTGACGGCGCGGTCATCGTGCGGCTCCCCGTCGGGGTCGTCCGCGAAGAGCGCGTCGTGCCGGCGAGCCACATCGACGACGATCGCCTCGGCCGCTGCGGCCGCCGCGGCGACCTCGCCCACGATCTGCAGGATCTGCGGATCGGCCTGCACGGTGTCGGCGGCGCCGTGCGCATAGACGCGCCGGCGACGCCGCACTTCGCCGGCGAGATCGTCGCTCGTGCGCCGGGCGATGCCCGCCGTCACGGCGAGCAGGACGAGCTGCAGCAGATCTCCGTCACGGGCATCGGATGCCACCGGCGCGATCTGCCACGCCTCGATGAGCACGTCGTGGAAGTTCGTCGCCCCGGTCGCCGTGAGCTTCTGCCCGAAACCGTTCCACGTGTCTTCTCGCGACACCCCCGCGGCGTCGGCGGGAACGATGACGACCTCGGGGGACGCGTCGCCCTTCGCGACGATCACGAGGATCCAGTCGGCGTAGAGGTTGCCCGTCGAGTACTCCTTGCGTCCGCTCAGTCGTGCCGTGCCGTCCGCAGACCGCCGCAGCGTGACCGAGGACCCGCCGAGCGGGGTGCCCGGCGTGTCGGTGACGCCGTTCGCGATGAGATCGCCCGCCGTCACCGCGGCGAGCAGCCGTCGCCGGTACTCGCTGTCGGGAGAGCGCACCACGCCGTGCACGGCGTGGAAATGGCCGCGGAACGCCTGCGCGATGTTCGGATCGGCGGCGGCGAGGTCGATGAGCAGACGCGTGAGGTCTTCGATGCTCCCGCCGAGGCCGCCGTCGTCCTCCGGCACGAGCAGCGTGCCGAACCCGGCGACCTTGAGCGCGGCGATCTCGTCGAACGGAAGCTCGCGAGTGTCGTCACGGTGAGCCGCGTCGCGTGCGATGGCGGCGAACAGCGGTGCGAATCGCTCGCGCAGCAGCCGGTACACGGCGGCGCGGGCGGGCGCGATGGCGAGTGTCGACATGTGCTCGCCTCAGTCCACGAGGATGTCGTTGAAGTCGGACACGTAGATCTCCTCGAAGCCCTCGGGGAACGTCTGGAAGGCGCCGGTGCCGACGAAGAATTCGATGAGGGCGCGCTCGGTCTCGATGAAGGCGTCGTCGATCGGGATCCACGTGCTGCTCACCTTCTCGCCGGCGATCCGCGCGGCATCCACCGAGATCCCGTTGAGTGCGGCGACGTCCGCCGCCTCTTTCTCGGGGTCGTCGGCCGACGTCGCGAAGAAGTCGTTGAGCGCGGCCAGATAGCTCTCCAGCGCCGCTCGCTTCGCAGGATCGTCGAGACGGCCCTGATCGGTGACGAGGGGATAGTAGTTGTCGATCCTTCCTTCGCCGTCGGACAGTTCGCGCAGGCCCTTCGTCTCGACGAGCGAGCTCGAGACCGGCTCGATCGAGATGATGAAGTCGACCTGTCCCGACAGCAGAGCCGACGTCGCGTCGGGCACCTGCTCGAGGATCGTGAAGTCGTCCTCGCCGAGGCCCACCTCTTCGGCGGCCTTCAAGAACTGGATGTAGGAGTTCGTGCTGCGCGAGAACACGGTCGTGCCGCCCTTGAGGTCGGCGAGTGACCGGGCGGTGCTGTCGGGGCCGACCAGGATCGTGTGGGCCGAGCCGTTGGCATCGGTCGATCCGATGACGCGGATGCCGGTGCCGCCGTTGACGTACGACGTCACGGGCCCGACCTCGCCCCACTGCGCGAGATCGAACGCACCTGTCGTCAGACCCTGCGCCACGTCGATGCCGGCGCCGTCGACGTAGGTGACCTCGAGCCCTTCGGGCTGCAGGTCGGCGGCAGCGGCACGATTGAGCGGTCCGTTGAAGATCGAGTACTGCACGGTGAGCTGCAGCGGCCCGTCGCCGTCGGCTGCGGTGTTCTCGGCGGCCGACGAGCCGCCGGCGGCGCATCCCGCGACGGCCAGCATGAGTGCGAGGGCGGCGACGGGGAGGGCGGCGCGCAGGGGCTGTCTGGTCATGGGGTGTTCGCTCCTTGGTGCTGATCGGCGGGTGAGAAGTCTTCGTCGGCGTCCACGCCCAGAAGTGCCAGCACGACGCCTTTGAGGTCGGTGACACGGTGATCGGCGTGCGAGCGCGGGCGCGGCAGATCGACCCGGATGTCGGCGACGATGCGCCCCTCGTCGACGATCACGACGCGGTCGGCGAGCACGATGGCCTCCTCGACGTCGTGTGTGACCAGCGCGACGGCGAAGCCGTGCTGACGCCACACGCGCGACACGAGCGCTTGCGCCTGGAGCCGGGTCAGCGCATCGAGGGCGCCGAAGGGCTCGTCGAGCAGCAGCAGCCGAGGCTCGAGGGTGAGCGCCCGGGCGAGTGAGACCCGCTGGGCCTGCCCGCCCGACAGGGTGTGCGGCCAGGCATCGGCGAAGGCGTCGAGGCCCACTTCGTGCAGCGCTGCCACCGCGCGCCGCTTCAGCTCGCGCCTGTCGTCGCGGAGGCCGAAGACGACGTTCTGCCACACACGCTGCCACGGGATGAGACGCGAATCCTGGAAGCCGACGGCGACCGGTGCCGCCGTCGAGACGCTTCCCGCGGTCGGTCGCTCGATGCCGGCGAGCACGCGAAGGAGCGTGCTCTTGCCGCATCCGCTGTGTCCGACGATCGCGAGGAACTCGCCCGCGTCGACGGTGAGGTCGACCTCTCGCAGCACGATGTTGTCGTCGAACGCCTTCGTGAGGTGGTGGACCGCCGCGGCGGGTCGGGTGTCGAGGAGGGCGGTCATGGGGTGAACCCCTTCCGCCACGGCAGCAGCACGCGTTCGAGCAGCGACACGAGACCGCTGATCAGCAGGCCGATGAGGGCGTAGAGCACGGCGACGAGGATCATCGCGTCGGTCTGACTCAGCTGCGACGCACGCCACAGGATGTAGCCCAGCCCCTCTTGCGGTGCGATCTCCTCGGCGAAGACGAGCGCGAGGAAGCTGATCACGAGGGCGAGGCGCAGGCCCACGAGGAACTGCGGCAGTGCGCCGGGGAAGACGATCGTGCGCAGCAGCCTCCATCCGCGCACACCACGGGTGAGAGCGAGTTCGCGCAAGCGCGGGTCGATCCCGACGACACCGGCAACCGTGTTGAGGTAGATCGCGAATGTCGCGGCCAGCACCAGGATGCCGATCCGCAGCGTCTCGCCGACGCCGAGCCAGATGAGCAGCAGGGGGATCAGTGCCGGGAACGGGATCGCCTTGATCGCGTGGAGCGTGCCGTCCAGCACGCGGTGACCCCATCGCGACAGGCCCGAGAGCAGACCGAGCGTGACCCCGATCACGATGCTGAGCCCGAGACCGACGAGGACGCGCCGCAGCGACACGGCGACGTCGCGCACGAGCGTGCCGTCGGCCAGACGCGTCGTGAACTGCTCCCAGACCCGCTGCGGAGACGCCAGGAGCAGCTCGCTGACCCACTCGTTCGACGTCGCGACGAACCACAGGACGACGGCGGCGGCAGGAAGCAGCAGCGACACCGCGACGGGCGTGAGGCTCGAGCGTCTCACGCGGCGCCGCCGAACCGGGGTCGCGGGCGCCGCCCCGTCGTCGGCGGGGGCGACGTCGCCCGGCGATGGCGCCGCGTCGATCAGAACGGTTGTCGTCATGGGCCCAGGACACACCCGCACCCGGCGCCGCTCAACTTCCGTTGCGAAGTGTGTGCGCCTGTGACTCCGCGTGAATCCATCGCGCGAGGGTCCTTGCGCGCGAGCCGTGCCGTCGGCTATTCGCGCTCGCGGTGAAGATCAGTGCGGCAAGAAGTTCTCTCGCGCGAGCGGCGCGACCTCGAGGTGTTCGGCGTCGGCGCGCGTGACCCATCGCAATTCGGCGATCTCGGCCGCGATCACCGGAGTCTGGGCGCCGATGTCGGCGACGAAGACATCGGCGACGACGACGAATCCCGGCTCGTTCGCGGCCGCGGCGGTGAACTCGCCGAGCGGCCGCAGGTCGCCCGGATCCACGCGCAGGCCGAGCTCCTCCTGCAGCTCGCGGCTGAGGGTCTCATCCGCAGACTCACCCGGCTCCGGCTTTCCGCCGGGCTGCATGAAGGCCGATGTGCCGGTCTTGCGGACGAGCAGCAGGCGACCGTCGTCGTCGGCGATGACGGCGGCCGACACGCGAATGCTGCGCGCGTCGGGTTCGGCGAGAGAGGTCACCCCGGAACGCTAACAGCCCGCGCGTCGTAGAATCTCGTGTGCCTCCCGAGACTTCTGCCGCGACCGACCTGCCGCCCAGCGGCATCGACCCTTCGGATCTCGAGGTCACCCTGCGGGTGCTGGACGGGATGGCGGGGCTCGATGAGACGCATCCTGATTTCGTCGCCGTGCGGCGCGCGACGGCGGCGATGTTCAAGGCGGTCAAGAAGGTGCGACGCCGTGAGATCCGCGAGGCGATCGCGCAGGCCGACCGCGAGGTCGTCGCGGCGACCGCCACGGGAGCCCCCGACCGCATCGACGACGAGACGCGCGGCATCCCGATCTCGACGTCGACGACGGCGCCCACCGCGGGCACGCTCATCAAGGCGCGCGCCTGCTACATCTGCAAGCAGCTGTACACGCTCGTCGATGCGTTCTATCACCAGCTGTGCCCGGACTGCGCCGCGATGAGTCACGCCAAGCGCAATGCGCGCACCGACCTCACCGGCAAGCGGGCCCTGCTGACGGGCGGGCGCGCCAAGATCGGCATGTATATCGCGCTGCGGCTGCTGCGCGACGGCGCGCACACGACCATCACGACCCGATTCCCCCGCGATGCCGTGCGGCGGTTCAGCAGCCTGCCGGATGCTCCGGAGTGGATCGATCGGCTGAAGGTCGTCGGCATCGACCTGCGCGATCCGGCACAGGTCATCGGCCTCGCCGACGACGTCGCGGCGGCGGGAACCCTCGACATCCTCATCAACAACGCGACCCAGACGGTGCGGCGCTCGCCGGGCGCGTATCAGCCGCTCGTGGACGCCGAGCTCGCACCGCTCCCCGACGGACCCCTGCCCGAACTCGTCACGTTCGGCCACACCAATGACCGGCATCCCCAGGCCCTCGAGCGTTCGGTGACGGCGCACCCGATCCTGGCCGCGGCGGCCGAGCGCGCGGATGAACTCACGGAGCAGGCCATGACGGCGGGGTCCAGCTCGCTCGAGCGACTGGCCGCCGGGACGGCGATCGATGCGGGCGGCCTTCTGCCCGACCTCGACCACGTCAACTCGTGGACCCAGCACGTGCAGGACGTCGATCCGCTCGAGATGCTCGAGGTGCAGCTCGCGAACACGACGGCGCCGTTCCTGCTCGTCTCGAAGCTGCGCCCGTCGCTCGCGGCCAGCCCGGCCCGTCGCACCTATGTCGTCAACGTCAGTGCGATGGAGGGCGTGTTCGGTCGCGGCTACAAGGGCCCCGGGCATCCGCACACCAACATGGCGAAGGCGGCCGTCAACATGCTGACACGCACGAGCGCGCGCGAGATGTTCGAGAGCGACGGCATCCTCATGACGAGCGTCGACACGGGCTGGATCACCGATGAGCGCCCGCACTACACGAAGGTGCGCCTCGCCGAGGAGGGCTTCCACGCTCCGCTCGACCTCGTCGACGGTGCCGCGCGGGTCTACGACCCGATCGTGCGCGGCGAAGCCGGGGAAGAGCTGTTCGGCGTCTTCCTGAAGGACTACGCCCCGGGTGCCTGGTGACCACCGACGATCGTGCAGCCGGGCGCGGACGCATCGCGCTCCCCGCGCCCGGTCACCGCGTGGTGGTGCGCTACCTGCTCGCGTCCGGTCAGGCGACGGATGCTCTGGGCGAGCTGCTCAGCGCCGACGAGAACACCCTCGTGGTCGACGGCAAGCGGGGCGTCGAGCGCATCGCGCGGGCGGACATCATCGCGGCGAAGGAAGTGCCGCCGGCTCCCGAGCCGCGACCGCGCAGGGCGTAGGCGCGGACGAATCATAGTCCGGGCCCGCGCCGGCGGATACGGCCCGGGTCGGTGGCATCGGCGGATCTATGCTCAGGGCATGTCGAGAAGGCTCCGGGCGATCGCCGTCGGCGCGATCGTCGCGATCGCCTCGCTCACGGGGTGCTCGGGCGGAATCCCCGCCGACCCCGAGGGCACCCTCGAGAGGGTGACCGGGGGGACTCTGCGCGTCGGCGTCTCGCACAATCCGCCCTGGACGCAGCTGAGTCAGACCTCCGACCCGTCGGGGTCGGAGGTCGAGCTCGTCCGGCAGTATGCCGAGCAGCTCGGGGCGGAGACCGAGTGGACCGAGGGGAGCGAGGCCCCGCTCGTCGAGGCTCTCGAGCGAGGTGAGCTGGACCTCGTCATCGCCGGGTTCCACGACGACACCCCGTGGACCGAGATGGCTGCGGTGACGGCGCCGTACGCGGAATCGACCGACGCCGACGGCAAGACCCGGCGCCACGTGATGCTCGCCCCGATGGGGGACAACGCGTTCCTCGTGAGCGTCGAGCACTTCCTGCGGAACTCGGAGGGCTGAGCCATGGCGGTGCGTTTCGGAAGGAACGAGCTTCCGCCCGACCAGGAGCAGGCCCTTCGCCGCGCGATCCGGATCGAATGGTTCACGATCGCGTTCCTCATCGTCATGATCGCGCTCATCTACCTCGTGATGGGCAATTCGCAGGCCATGAAGGCCGCGTGGATCGAAGACATCCTCTCGCTCGCCCCGCCGATCGCCTTCCTTCTGGCCGTGCGCATCGTCAACCGGCCGCCCTCGGCGAAGTATCCCTACGGCTTCCACCGCGCGGTCGGCGTCGCGCATCTCGTCGCGGGCGTGGCGCTCCTCGCGATGGGGCTGTTCCTCGTCGTCGATTCCGCGACGGGCCTGCTCACGGCCGAGCATCCCCCCATCGGCTCGGTCGAGCTCTTCGGAAACACCGTCTGGCTCGGCTGGCTCATGATGTTCGTCATGGCGCTGACGATCCCGCTGCCGGTCTATTTCGGCCGGGTCAAGATGAAGATCGCCGAGCAGCTGCACGACAAAGTGCTGTATGCCGATGCCGACATGAACAAGGCGGACTGGATGACCGCCGTGGGGTCGATCATCGGCGTGGGCGGCATCGGGCTGGGGCTGTGGTGGATGGACTCGGCCGCCGCGCTGTTCATCGCCGCGAGCATCCTGTGGGACGGTTTCAGGAACATGAAGTCGGCCATCACCGACCTGATGGACACCGCCGCGACCACCTTCGACGACAGCGAGCCGCACCCCCTCACGCGGCAGATCGACGAAGTGCTCCTGCGGCAGCCCTGGGTGCGGGCGGCCGGATCGCGGACGCGGGATCAGGGCCACGTCCTGCACGTCGAGGCGTTCGTCGTGCCGGCGACGACGGGCAAGGTGTCGGTGCGCAAGCTGCGCGAAACGCGCGAGGAGTGCATCAACCTCGACTGGAAGATCCAGGACATCGTCCTGATCCCCGTCGAGAAGCTGCCCGAAGAGGTCGGCGGTCCGTCCGAGCGTCAGACCGAGCGCAATTTCTGAATCGCGCGGCTACACGAAGTCGCGCGACACGTCGATGATGCGGCGCAGGGCGAGCACCGCCCCCGCCTCGTTCGCTACCTGCGGCATGGCCGCCGCCGTCTGATCGGTGAGCGCGCGCTCATAGGACTCCAGGGCATCGGATGCCGCGTGCAGCAGGTCCGGCGCCCGTTTCGAGCCGAGCGGGGCGTCGACGAGCTCGCCGGTGCGCCGGATCGCGCGCGCGAGGTCGTCGCGCAGGGTGCTCGTCAGCGTCGGATCCTCGGCGGCATCCATGTGCAGGATCACATCGATGAGGTCGCGCGTGAGGAACGACGTGCGCTCGAGCGCCGCGAGGCGCCGGGCGTTCTCATCCTGCTCGCCCGTGTGCCGACGGCCGCGCGGATTGATGCGCTGACTCTCGTCGCCCTGGGCGACGTCGTCGGTGACGGCTGCGATCACGGCGCCCAGCTCGTCGACCGCCGCGTGAAGGCGCTCGTCGTCGAGTCGCGCGTGCGCGACCGCGTCGCTCAGCTCGTCGAGGACCCGCACGACCGTGGCGCGCAGCTCGGTCAGCTTCTCGCTCGCGCGCCGCAGATACAGCGGCGGCACGACCACGAGGTTCACGACGACCCCCACGACGACGCCGAACCCCATCGTGACGAGGTACGACACCGAGAAGTCCTCGGCGTTGTTGCCGGCGACGAGGACGAACAGCGCGGCGAGCGCGATCCAGTCGCGGCCCGCGCCCAGACGACGGAACCCGCCGATCAGGATCGCGATCAGCACGATACCGGCCAGCACGAGACCCGCCGGCATATCCAGGCGCGCGAGCGCCATGCCGCCGAGTCCGAGCGCGATGCCGAGCGCGAGGCCGAGCAGGGCCTGCGCGCCGACCCGCAGCGATCGCG
Source organism: Microbacterium sp. NPDC055910 (assembly GCF_042271185.1). NCBI lineage: Bacteria > Bacillati > Actinomycetota > Actinomycetes > Micrococcales > Microbacteriaceae > Microbacterium > Microbacterium sp. NPDC055910. The sequence goes on along the minus strand of NZ_JBHJZS010000017.1, from coordinate 24,858 downwards.
CGACCGTGGGGTGCATCGTGACGAGCACGCCGAGGGGTCCGTAATAGGAGTACTGGTCCTCGGCGAAGGGGATGAGAGGCGCCAGGTACCAGGCCAGCGTCGCGGCGAGGGCCGTCTTCGCCGCCAGCAGCAGGCGAGGCTGTCCCGCCACGCGCGCCATCCACCCCGCGGCACGCCGCAGCGGCGGTGGATCGTCACGCCGTGTCAAGGGCGTTCCCCTCTCGCAGGGCGCGACGCACGATGGTGGGTATGGACAGAGACGACCCGAACCGTACCGGCCCAGGATCCGACCTCGCGGGCGACGACTTCACCGAGCAGATGCACGAGGGGGAGCAGCAGGCCGACGCCGCGAGCGGAGCGACCGAGGGTGCCACCGATGCCCCACAGGACCGTTAGCGTCAGTCCTCCGAGATCTCGGCGACCGTCTCACCCGTCTGAGTGGCGGACAACTCGCGGGCGATGTCGGCCTGACTGATGATCCCGACCAGGTCATGGCCGTCGATGACGGGAAGACGCCGCACCTGGTGGTCCTGCATCACCGTCAGCGCCTCGCGGATGTCGTCGTCGGCGCCGATCGTGACGGGCTTGCCCTGCGCGAGGCTGCCGGCCGTCGTCGTGACGGGGTCGCCGCCGTCGGCGATGCAGCGCACGACGATGTCGCGGTCGGTGAGCATGCCCTTCAGTCGGTCGTCTTCGCCGCAGATCGGGAGCGCGCCGACGTCGAGGTCCCGCAGCAGCCGGGCCGCGTCGACGAGGGTGTCGTTCTCTCGCACGCACGTCGGGTCGAGGGTCATGATGTCGCGTGCAGCAGTCATGGGATGACTCCTTTCTCTCCTGCACGCGACGCTAGGCGAGCCCGCGCACCGCAGCACCGGGGTTGACGTCCGGCCCATCGCGTGGATCGACCCGGCGCCGCCCCCGGTGCATCCGGCTTCCGGTCAGAAGGCGGGCTGGATCGTGCCGTTCGATTCGATGACCTCGCGCACTTCGTCGCTCGCGAACGCTGTCTTGAGGGCGGCCGTGGCGGCGGAGTCGGCGTCTTCGTCGCGCACGACCAGGTGCAGCACGAAGCGGTCGTCGAGCTCGGTGATGAGGCCGTCCTGCTCGGGCGTGAGGCCGAGTGCGGCGATGTGCGACGGCCACTGGAAGACGAGATCGGCCTCGTCGTATGCGGCGTTGAGGGCACTGATGCCGACCTCGAGGAACTCGAGGTTCTTCGGGTTCTCGGCGATGTCGGCGACGGTCGCGTCGTAGGGATCGACGGAGGCGTCGAGGGTGATGACCCCCTCATCGGCGAGCAGCTTCAGCGCGCGGCCCCGGTTGGACGAGTCGTCGGGCACCGCGACCGTGCCGCCCTCGGGAAGATCGGCGATGTCGTCGATCGTCTTCGAATAGAACGCGATGACGAAGTTGTAGACGGGCTGCACCGCGACGAGGGTGCCGTCGTTGCCGGCGTTGAACGATTCCATGTACGGCTCGTGCTGCGAGAAGTTCGCGAACACGTCTCCGGCGTTCACGATCACGTTGGCCGTCACATAGTCCGACACCTCCACGAGCTCGATCTCGTAGCCGTCCTCGATGGCCTCGGCGGCCGCCGTGACGACATCCGTCATGGGAGAGGTGACCGCGGCGACCTGGATCGTCACCGTCTCATCGCCGCCGGGCTCGGGCTGCGCGTCGTCGCCGCCCGACGCGCAGCCTCCGATGAGCAGCGCGGAGGCGACGAGGCCGGCGAGGATGCCGAAGCGGGCTTTTGCCATGGTGGTACTTCTCTTTTCTGTGGTGGGGGTTCTGTGCGCTGAAGATCAGCGGTGGTCGAGGCGCTGCGACGTGCGGTAGCCGACGGCCTGGATGGCCAGGACGCACACGATGATGATGAGGATCGTGATGTACATGAGGGCGTCGTTGTATTCCTGGTAGCCGTAGCGCATCGCGAAGTCGCCGATGCCGCCGCCGCCCACGACACCGAGCACGGTCGAGTACGACAGCAGGCTGATCGCGGCCGAGGTCAGCGCGTAGACGAGACCGGACCGCGCTTCGGGGAGGAGCACGCGGAACACCGCCTGGGGAAGGGTCGCGCCCATCGCATCGGCGACACGCGATATGCCCGCGGGGATCTCGCGCAGGATCTGCTCGACCAGGCGGGCGTAGATCGCGACGGCGACGAAGCACAGGGGGAGGGTCGCCGCCTGCGTGCCGAAGCTCGTGCCCATCACCAGGCGCGTGAATGGGATGAGGAACACCACGAGCAGCAGGAACGGGAAGGAGCGCACGATGTTGATGAACATGTTCGCCGCCGACCAGAACACGCGGTGCTCGGCCAGTCCGCCGCGCTGGGTCAGGAAGACGATGACGCCCAGCGGCAGACCGATGAGCACGGCGGCGGCAAGAGACACGACGAGCATGTAGCCGGTCTCGGCGAGCGACTCGACGATCGCGTCGCCGTACTCGTCGAACAGCTCGGTGAGCCAGGTCATCTCATCAGCTCCCGTCGCACCTGTTCGCGGTAGCTGGGAAGGGTCGGATACTCCGTGCGCGCGACGCGGAAGAGCTCCTGCAGCACGCCGCGCTCGAGCAGTGCCGCACGGTCGCAGAGCGCCTTGACGACGTCGAGGTCGTGCGTGATGACGACGACGGTCGTGCCGAGCTCGTCGCGAGCGTTGCGCAGCACACGCAGCACGTCGGAGGTCGTCGCGGCGTCCAGTGACGAGGTCGGCTCGTCGCACAGCAGCAGGGCGGGTCTGGCCACGAGCGCCCGCGCGAGACCGACGCGCTGCTGTTCGCCGCCGCTGAGCTGAGCGGGGTAGTGGTCGGCCCGATGCGAGAGCCCGACGAACGCGAGGATCTCGTCGACGGCTTCCCGCTGCGCCCGGCCGTTCGTCCGCTTCGCGAGCGTGAGGGGCAGGGCGACGTTGTCGCGCACGGTCCGGCTGCTGAGGAGGTGGATGCCCTGGAACACGACGCCGATGTCGCGACGCAGCATCCGGAGCGCTCGCCGACCGAGCGTCGCGACGTCGGAACCGTCGACCGTGACGGTTCCCGAGGTCGCGGTGGTGAGCCCGTTGACGAGCTGCAGCAGTGTCGACTTGCCGGCGCCGCTTTCTCCGATGACGCCGAAGATCTCGCCGCGCTCGATCGTGAGATCGATGTCGCGCAGCGCGGGCCGTCCCTCGGCGGGTGCGCCGAAGTGCTTCGTGACGGCGTCGAACGTCACGATCGCCGGCTCGGCTGTGCCCATCGCGTCGGGTCGCTTCCTGCTTGCGCCGCGCATTCCGGCGAATTGATGTACAGCGTCCAATTATACTGGCCGGATGCGTGCACGGTACCGGACGGCGGCCTTCAACACAGACGGCGGTGACGGCGTGAGCCGCGTGCCCGGAGGGCTCGAGGTGGCCGTCGCGTCGCCGCTGTCGGATGCCGCGGACTCAGACGCGACCAATCCGGAGCAGCTGCTCGCCCTGGCCTGGGCGACGTGCCTCAACGCGACGGCGCAGGTCATCGTCGGCGGTGCTCGGCGCACCGCCGTGCGTGTCGAGGTGGCGCTGCACGATGCGCGGCCCGGCCCCGGACTGGAGTTCCATGTCGACGCCTACCTGTCCGCCGAGGGTGCCGGGGTCGCCGAGGTGGAGCGCGTGCTCGCCGCCGCGCACGCGCGCTGCCCCGTCTCGAAGCTGCTCGCCGGCGCTGCCACCGTCCGCGTGCACACCGAGGACTACGCCGCCGCGTGACACCTAGTCTCACGTAGACTGAACCGCAGTCCCACTGCCGTCGTCGTGTGAAAGAGGCTCTCATGGTCGATTCGTACCGTCCCCCGATCGAGGACTACACGTTCCTGCTGAGCGAGGTGTTCGGCACCGACCTCGTCTCGCGCGCGACGGCGGGAGAGCTCACGGCCGACGACGCGACCGAGATCCTCGCGGCAGCCGGAGAGTTCGCGGCATCCGTCATCGCTCCCCTCGAGCGGATCGGCGACGAGGTCGGCGCACGCCTCGAAGACGGCGACGTGCGCCTGCCCGACGGCTTCGCCGAGGCGTATCAGGCCTTCGTGGAGGCCGGATGGGTCACCGCCGAGGCTCCCGTCTCGGCCGGCGGCGACGGGCTGCCCGGCGGCATCCGCGCGGGCCTCGGCGAGATGTGGAACGCCTCGAACGCCGCGTTCGCGCTGTGCTGGCTGCTGACGGCGGGACAGATCCACGCCCTCGACGCCGCGGCATCCGAGGATCTGCGCGAGACCTACCTGACACAGCTGGTGTCCGGGCGCTGGACGGGCACGATGAACCTCACAGAGCCCGCCGCCGGCACCGATCTCGGCGCGATCCGCACGCTCGCGACGCCGCGCGATGACGGCAGCTGGGCGATCCGCGGGCAGAAGATCTTCATCACGTGGGGCGATCACGACATCGCCGAGAACATCGTGCACCTCGTGCTGGCGCGCACGCCCGGAGCGCCCGAGGGGGCGAAGGGCCTGTCGCTGTTCGTCGCGCCGAAGTTCCTCGTCGGCGGCGACGGCTCGCTGGGGGAGCGCAACGCCATCACGACGGTCGGGATCGAGCACAAGCTCGGCATCCACGGCAGCCCGACCTGCGTGCTCGACTACGCCGACGCGACCGGCTACCTCGTCGGCGAGCTGCACGGCGGCCTTGCCGGCATGTTCGTCATGATGAACTCGGCGCGCGCCGGCATGGGCTTCCAGGCGACCGGCATCGCCGACCGCGCCTACCAGGAAGCCGCCGACTACGCCGCGCAGCGCCTGCAAGGACGCGTCCTCGACCGGCCCGCCGGCACGCCGATCGCCGAGCACCCCGATGTGCGCCGTCTGCTGCTGTCGATGTCGAGCAAGATCTTCGCGATGCGCGCGCTGGGCGTCTACGTCGGCGACCTGCTCGATCGCGGCGAGACCGACCCCGCTGTCGCGACCCTCGCCGAGTTCTTCGTGCCGATCCTCAAGGGCTGGACGACCGAAGACGCCATCGGCGTCACGAGCGACGCGATCCAGGTCTTCGGCGGGATGGGCTTCGTCGAAGAGACGGGGGTCGCACAGCACTATCGCGACGTGCGCATCACGACGATCTACGAGGGCACGACGGCGGTCCAGTCCAACGACCTCGTCGGCCGCAAGGTGCTGCGCGACAACGGGGTGACGGCAGAGCACCTGTTCGACCTGATCGACGAGACGGTCGCCGGACTGCGCGCGCGGGATGCGCCGACGGCCGCACGCACCGCCGACCAGCTCGCGCGCGCCGTCGATGCGGCCCGCCGGGCGACGACCGATCTGCTCGCGTTCGAGGGATCGCGCGACGCGTACGCCGTGAGCGTGCCGTACCTGATGCTCCTCGGCACACTCGCCGGCGGATGGATGCACGCGCAGGCGGTCGCCGCTGTGCTCGCGCACCCGACCGAGACCGAGACGGATGCCGCGCGCCTGACGGCCGCTGACTTCTACGGCAGCCACCACCTGCCGCGCGTGCACGCGCTCGCCGAAACGGTCGCGAACGGCGAGATCGCCTGATCTCTGCGACGCGGAATCGCCCGCGTTAGGCTCGAACGATGGGTTCCGGGAAGAGGAAGCGAGCTGCACGGCGGGCCAAGCCCGGAGACGGCCATGTGCTGCCGGGATACCGGTGGTGGCAGCCCCTGTCTCGGTCGCTGTTCCACCTGCGACTGGCCGACGAGCACGGAAGACCCCAGGTCTGGTCCGTCGACGTGCGCCTGTGGGGCGACTCGAACGGTGAAGTGATCGCCCAGCTGTACCGTGACGGCCGCAACCTCGCGCGGTCGAAGCTTCCCGCAGCCTTCGCCGTGCCCGGCGGCACGATCGAGGTCGTCGCCAGCAGCTTCGGGCTCAAGCGCTGCCACTACATCGCCGACGACGGGACCGAACGGCAGCTCAGCCCCGATTCGGCGTCTGCGGAGGGCCGGCGCTCACGACTGAACACGACGCGCCCCGCGCTCAGTCGTGGCATCGGGATCGCCTCGGTCGCGGTGCTCCTCGTCGCCCTCGTTATCGGCGTGCCGCAGATCATCGAGCAGATCACGCGGATTCCGCCCGTCGCCGAAAGCGTCGGCACGTTCATCAGCCCGATCCACCTCCCCGCCTGGGCGAATATCTCGCTCCTGATCGCGACGCTCGTGGCGAGCACGGAGCGCGCGCTGCGGCTGCGCTACAACTGGCTCCTCGACGGCGGTGTCTTCGACGGCGGCGAATGACCCGTCTCGTCTAGACCGCCATGAGTCCGCGGCGATCCGGGGCGCGCAGTTCGCCGTGGAGTCGCTCCATCCGGGCGTCGAGTTCCGCGGCGGAGTCCGCCGCATCCTTCAGCTCGGCCAGCAGCCCGTCGGGGACGACACCGTCGTACTTGTAATAGATCTTGTGCTCGAGACTGGCCCAGAAGTCCATGGCGATCGTGCGGAACTGCACTTCGACCGGCACGCTGACGCGACCCGTGGACAGGAAGACAGGCACGTCGACGACCGCGTGCAGGCTCTTGTACCCGTTGGGCTTGGGCTCGGCGATGTAGTCCTTGACCGTGCGTACGGTGATGTCGTCCTGTCCGGCGAGAAGGTCGAACAGGCGGTAGGCGTCCGGGGCGAAGCTCGTCGTCACGCGCACGCCGGCGATGTCGGTGACCTCCCGGCGGATCGTGTCGAGTGAGGGGTCGATGCCCTTGCGCACGAGTTTGTCGATGAGGCTGTCGCTGGTCTTGACACGACTGGACACGTGCTCGATCGGGTTGTAGTCGTGAACGAGGAGGAACTCGTCGCGCAGGATGCCGAGCTTCGTCTCGACTTCGCGCAGTCCGAACTGGTAGTCGAGCAGAAAGCGCTGGAACTCGTCGCGCATCGTCCGCAGCTGATCGGGCGAGAACACGCTGGGCCCGTCCTCGGTCATGACGGTCACGGATTCCGGCCTCGCGCGCATGACCGAAACGTTAGCCGCCGGGCATAGGCGGGCGCTGTGAGCAACAGCGCTCCGCGGAAGCGACCGCTGTAGCCGAGCCGCGCGGCAAAGCAAGCCCTCGCGACCTCGCGCAGGATGCGGGAAGGTGGGGACGTCGGCCGATCACCCGCGAGACGTGGGCGCTGACCGGCCTGTGGCCGCGACCGAGGTGATGACGAACGGAGGGGATGGCGGTGCAGGCGACGTCGTTCTGGATCGAGGAGCCGGGCCGAGGGGCGTTGCGCCGAGAACGGATCCGCGACCCCGAGTTCGGCGACGTCCGCGTGCGCACCGTCTACACGGGCATCAGTCGCGGCACCGAGTCGACGGTCTTCCGCGGCGAGGTTCCCGAGCGCGAACACGCCCGCATGCGGGCGCCTCTCCAAGAGGGCGACTTTCCCGCACCCGTCAAGTACGGCTATCTCAACGTCGGGGTCGTCGAGACGGGACCGTCGACCCTCGAAGGCCGCACCGTCTTCACGCTCGCGCCGCACCAGTCCGCCTTCGTCGTGCCGGAGTCGGCGCTCGTCCTCGTGCCCCACGGTGTGCCCGCCCGCCGAGCGGTGCTCGCGGGAGCCGTCGAGACCGCGGTCAACATCCTGTGGGATGCCGCACCCCTCGTCGGCGACCGCATCACCGTGATCGGTGCGGGCATGATCGGCTGTGCCGTCGCGCGTCTGGCCCGCGGCATCCCGGGCGTGCAGATCGCCGTCGTCGATGTCGACGAGACGAAGGCCGAGGTGTGCGCCGCCCTCGACGTCGCCTTCCACGTGCCCGCGGACGCTCCGCACGGCCGGGAGATCGTGATCGACACGAGCGGCTCGGAAGACGGCCTGCGAACCGCTCTGCGCACCGCGGCGACCGAGGGCGAGATCATCGAGGCGAGCTGGTTCGGCAGCCGCGAGGTCAGCCTGCCGCTGGGCGAGGACTTCCACTCGCGAAGACTCACGATCCGCTCGAGTCAGGTCGGTGTCGTGCCCGCGCGCAGACGCGGCACGCGCACGACAGGCGACCGGCTCGAGATCGCGCTGCGGCTGCTGCGCGACCCCGCCTACGACGCACTCCTCACGGGCGAGTCGTCGTGGACCCGACTGCCCGAGACGATGGCGGCGATCGCTGCCGGCGACCTGCCCGGACTCTGCCACGTCATCGACTGGAAGGACGACGAATGACCTACACGCTCACGGTGCGCGACCACATGATGATCGCGCACAGCTTCACCGGCGAGATGTTCGGCCCCGCGCAGCGGCTGCACGGGGCGACCTTCGTCGTCGACGCGGCCTTCCGCGTCGCCGAGCTCGACGAGAACGGCGTCGTCGTCGACATCGGCCTCGCCTCCGAGGTGCTGAGCGGCATCCTGTCGTCGCTGACCTACCGCAATCTCGACGACGACCCCCGCTTCACGGGCGTCAACACGACGACGGAGCGCCTGTGCGAGTACGTCGCACAGCAGCTCGTGACGGCCGCGCGGAACGGCGATCTCGGAGCGGATGCCGGCAGGATCGACGCCATCGCGGTGACGCTGCACGAATCGCACATCGCGTGGGCGACCTACGAGGTCGCGTTGTGACGGATGCCGTGAGCTTCGTCGTGCCGCGCGGGCTCGATGATCCCGCGCGGGTGAGCGGGGGGAACGTGTACGACCGGCAGGTGCGCGACGGGCTCCTTCGCACGGGATGGCGCGTGCGCACGGTCGAGGTCGATCCCGCCCAGGCCCGGGGCGCGCTCGAGGCCGAACCCGACGGCGCCCTCGTGCTCGTCGACGGTCTCGTCGCGGGTGCCTCGGCGGCAGCGATCGAAGACGCCTCCGCGCGCCTTCGGATCGTCGTGCTCGCGCACATGGTGTCGTCGGCGTTCCCGCAGCCCGATCCCGCCGCGGCCGAGGGGGAGCGGCGTGCGGTGCGCGCCGCACGCGCCGTCATCGCGACGAGCGAATGGACGGCGGCGCAGCTCGATCGGGACGACGTCGCGGTGGCCGCGCCGGGGGTCGCCCCCGCCACCGTCGCGTCCGGGACGCAAGATGGCGGAGCGCTGCTGTGCGTCGGCGTGCTCGCCCCGCACAAGGGACAGGACGTCCTCGTCACGGCGCTCGCCGAACTCACCGGCATCCCGGACTGGCACTGCACCCTCGCCGGCGCGACCGACGCGGATCCCGCCTTCGTCGACGACCTGCGCGATCGGCTGCAGGATGCCGGTCTGCGCGAGCGCGTCGAGCTCGCGGGCGTGTGCACGGCGGACGAGCTCGACCGCCGGTACGACGGCACCGATCTGCTCGTCGCGCCCACGCGCGTCGAGGCGTACGGCATGGTCGTCGCCGAGGCGCAGGCGCGCGGCATCCCCGTCCTCGCGAGCGGGGTCGGCGGTGTACCCGAGGCGGTGGCCGACGACGCCGCGCTCCTCGTGCCGCCCGGCGATGCGGGAGCGCTCGCCGACGCGCTGCGGCAGTGGATGACCGACCCGGATCTGCGCGGCCGCCTGACGACGGCGGCCCGGCGTGCGCGCCCGCTGCGACGCGGGTGGGACACGACCGTGGCGCGGGTCTCGGACGCCCTGGCGGGTGTGCCATGACGCGGCCGTACGTGACGCTCAGCGCAGCGATGTCGCTCGACGGCTGCCTGGACAGTGCCGCGCCGCACCGGCTCGCGATGTCGAACGAGGCCGACTTCGACCGCGTCGACCAGCTGCGGGCCGACAACGACGCCATCATGGTCGGCGCCTCGACCGTGCGGCGCGACAATCCGCGGCTGCTCGTGCGCAGCGAGGAGCGACGTCGCGCGCGGGTCGCGCGGGGGCTGCCGGCCTCGCCCGCGAAAGTCACGATCACGGCGACGGGCGACCTGCCCGCCGACTCGGCGTTCTTCACGCTCGGCGACGTCGAGAAGATCGTGTACTGCCCGCGCGGTGAGGCCGGGCGCCTGACGCGCGCGCTCGGCGATCGCGCGACGATCGTCGGCTTGGACGGCGAGACGCCGATGGCGGACGCGATCACCGACCTCGGCGCGCGAGGGATCGGGCGGCTCATGGTCGAGGGCGGAGGCCGCGTGCACACGCAGTTCCTCGTGCAGCGGCTCGCCGACGAGCTGCAGCTCGTGATCGCGCCGTTCTTCGTGGGAGAAGCCGGCGCGCCGCGCTTCGTGCATCCGGGACGGTTCCCGTGGGACGACGAGCACCGCGCGCGGCTGCTCGACACGCGGCCCATCGGCGATGTCGTGCTGCTGCGGTACGCCCTGTCATCGCGGTGCCCGAGCAAGATCGCCGGCGCAGCGCCGTCGTGAATCATGGGCGATCGGACCGATCAGCGTGACACGGGATGCACCGGGGCGGGCCGCAGGAGGACGAGCCGGCTCGTCGTCCTCGTCATCGCGACGTAACGGTCCACCGCGCCGGTGACATCGTCCCCGAAGTCGTCGGGGCGGACGATCACCACGAGATCGAACTCCAGCCCCTTGGCGGCGGCGGGGCTGAGCGAGCGGACCCGCGGCCTCGGCGCGAAGCCCGGGTCTCCGATGACGCACGCGATGCCGTCGGGGTTCTCGGCGAGCCATTCGCCGATGATGCGGTCCCGCTCATGGACCGAGCCCTCCTGGACGGCGATGCCGCTGTCGCGGACGGAGGTCGGCACGTTCGCATCGGGGATCGCGGCGAGGATCACCGGCGCCGCGGCCGCCATCGCTTCGGACGGCGTGCGGTAGTTCACACCGAGGTGGGCGAGGTGCACGCCGCGGGCGCCGACGCGTTCGAGGCGCTCGGTCCACGTCTCCACGAAGCCGTGCCGGGCCTGGGCGCGGTCGCCGACGATCGTCAGGCTCTTCGACGGGCATCGCGCCAACAGCATCCGCCATTCGGCGTCGGTGAGCTCCTGCGCCTCGTCGACCACGATGTGGGCGAAGGGGCCGGCGAGCTCGTCCGGATCGGCGACCGGAGGCGCATCGGCGCCGGCGAGCACGTTCCGTGCGTCCTCACCGTGCAGGATGGACATGACCTTCATCTCGCTGTCGTCGTTCTCGATGAGGTGGTCGATGACGTGGGACATCCGGTCCTGCGTCGCGGCGATCACGGCCTGACGGCGATGCTCGCGTCGCGCCGCCTCGGGGTCGCCGATGCGTCGATGCGCGGCATCCAGCAGCGGAAGGTCGGCTGCCGTCCATGCCCGCGGCTGGGATCGCTGCAACGCCACGGCGTCGGCGGGGGAGAGATGCGGTGCGCAGCGCTGCAGGAGATCCGCGTCGCTCCACAGCCGGGCGACGATCTCCGTCGGAGAGAGCAGGGGCCAGGAGCGCAGGAACGTGCCGGTCAGCTCCTCGTCCTGGCGCAGCCAGCGGCGCACGACCTGCGGCGCGGCATCCGGGTCGTCGATCTGGTCGACGAGGAGCTCCATGAGCTCCTCCCACACACCGTCGCGTGCCTCGTTGTGCGCGACACCGCGGTCGGCGTTGCGGAACACATCCGCCCACTCGTCGCGGGTCACCCACAGCTCGCCCCACGGCGAATCGATCGGGAGTGCACGCCGAGGCGGCCGCTCGTGCTCGGCCGCGGCGGCGTCGATCACCGCGATCGGATCCAGAGCGGCCTTGAGGCCCGCGACCCGCGCGTCGCTCTCGTCGCCGGCGTCACGACCCTCGGGCACCAGGTCGCGCAGCGTGCACAGCCGCACCGTGTCCTCGCCGAGACTCGGCAGGACATCTTCGACGTACGAGAGGTAGTGCGGGTGGGGGCCGACCAGCAGCATCCCGCCGCCGCTCTGCGTGAGCCGCGGCTCGGCATACAGCAGATGCGCCGCGCGATGGAGCGCGACGACCGTCTTGCCCGTGCCCGGGCCGCCGTCGACGACCAGGGCGCCGGGGGAGGGTGCGCGGATGATCGCGTCCTGATCGGAATGGATGGTCGCGAGCACATCGCGCATCTTCGACGTCCGGTGCGAGCCGAGGCTCGCGATGAACGCGGACTGGTCGTCGAGCGACGCGCGATCGTCGAATCCCGCGGCGGCGAGCGCTTCGTCCCAGTAGTCGACGACGCGGCCGTGCGCCCAGCGGTAGCGACGGCGTGAGACGAGCCCGCGGGGATCCTCGAGCGTCGCGGCGAAGTAGGGCTCCGCGGCGGGCGTGCGCCAGTCGATGACCAGCCGCGTGCCGTCGGGCGCTGCGAGTCCGGTGCGTCCGATGTACACGCACTCGCCGCTCGCCCGGGTCATCCTGCCCAGGCAGAGGTCGATCCCGAACCGACCGAGCAGTCGAAGACGACTGCTGAGCCGGCGGATCTCGAGGTCCCGTTCGACGGCGGCCTCACCCGAGCGCGCCGGAATCCGTCGTGCGGCGGCGAGTCGGGCCTCGGCCTCGTCGTGCTGGTGTCGCAGCGCATCGGCGATGCGCGCGAAGTGCCTGCGGTCGGCGTCGATGAGCGACGGATCCGCCTTCGCGGGCGGAAGATCCGAGAACGGGTCCTTCGGGTCGTTCGTCATGCGGCCTCTCCCGCTCGGGCGCACACCGCGCGAGCGGGGATCGATTCTGCCCCAGGAGGGGGGTCTTGCGGCAAGGCCCCCCTCCGGCGATACTCTGAAAGTGGGAGGACATTCTGTTCTCCCTTCGTCTTTTCCCGCTCAGGCGGTCGCGACGACCTGGATCGTGGCCAGGGTGGGGTCGGCGGCGTAGGCGATGCGACCGCCGTCGGCGCGCGTCTCGCGCAGCGCGTCCAGCGCTTCCCGCGTGACGATCTCGCCCGGTGCGAGCACGGGTACCCCCGGCGGGTAGGGCGCGATCAGCTCGGCGCACACGCGGCCCACGGCGGCGTCGGCCGGGACGCTCTCGTGCGGGGCGAAGAACGCGTCGCGCGGGGTGAGCGCCTGATGCGGTTCGACCGCCCAGGCCGATGAGGGCGCGACCTTGCGCGGGCTGCCCCGGTGCCGGTCGACGGCCGCGATGAGGGCGTCGACGAGGCGATCGACCGAGCGCTCGTCGTCGGCGAGTGTGACCATCGGCACGAGCACGTCGCGGTCGGCCATCTCGAGACTGATCCCCTCGGCGAGAAGGTCGGCCTCGAGGGAGTGCCCGTGGGCGCCGGTGCCGGCGACGAGCACGACGAGCTTGGCCGGATCGACCGCGAGGCCGGGCCGGCTCTCGAGCACCTCGATGCCGTCGACCGCCGACAGCCGCGCCCGGGCGCGCGACACGAGCGCGACGAGTCGTCCGATGAGATGCTCGCCGTCGCGCTGCAGCAGTGCGCGTGACGCGTCGATGCTCGCGAGGATCGCGCCGGCGGGGCTCGTCGAGTTCGACGCCTCGAAGCCGCGCTCGAGCCGGTCGGGGTCGAGCAGGCCTCCGGCCCGGGTCGTACGGGCGACGAGCAGAGCCCCCTGGCTCCAGGCCGGCAGCGTCTTGTGGGCACTGGTCACGAGCGCATCCGCACCGCGAGCGAGAGCGTGAGCGGGGACGAGCGGCGAGAAGCCGAAGTAGGCCGCCCACGCGGCATCCACGACCAGCGGGACTCCGGCGGCGTGCGCCGCATCCGCGATCCCGCCGGTGTCCGACAGCGTGCCCGTATACGAGGGGTCGCCGATCAGCACGCCGCACGCGTCGGGGTTCTCGGCGAGGGCGGATGCCACGACCTCGGCCGGCACGGCACCCGGAAGCCCCGTCGCGGCGTCGACCTCGGGGCGCACCCACACCGGTCGCAGCCCCGCGAACACGATGCCGAGCAGCACCGAGCGGTGCAGCGTGCGCGACACGACGACGGACTGGCCGGGCCGGCCGAGCGCGAGGACCGCCGCCTGGTTCGCGTGCGTCGATCCGCCCGTCGACAGTCGCGCCCAGTCGACGCCCCACGCTGCGGCCGTGCGCGCCTCGGCGTCGGCGAGGAGACCGTGCGACTGCTTCATGGTGTCCAGCCCCGCGAACAGCGGCACATCGCCGCGGATCACCTCGCCGACGAGGTCGCGGCGGTGCTTGTGGCCCGGGATGCTGAACGGCGTGACGGCGCCGGCTTCGGCGGCCGCCGTGAAGCGCTGCCAGGCATCGAGGAGCGGCGCGTCATCGGGGTTCAGGGCGGGCACACGCACGACCCTAGCGAGGACGGCGGGCAGGGGCGTTCACCCGTGCCGCGCGTGCGCGGTAGCATCCCCACAGTGGATCCCGAAGCCCCGACCTCGACGCCCCGTGCGCCGTTCGGCGAGACCGTACTCGTCGTCGGCGCCGGACGGATGGGCACCGCGCTCACCGCGGCGCTCGCCGACGCGGGCGTCGCCGTGCGCGGGCCCGCCGGGCGCGGAGCGACGGGCGACGACGCCGACATCGTGCTGCTCGCCGTCCCGGACACCGCGATCGCCGCGGCCGCGGCGCACATCGCCCCCGGGCGCCTGGTGGGGCATCTGTCGGGATCGACGACGCTCGACCCGCTCGCCGCGCACGAGGCCTTCAGCATCCATCCGCTCATGACCGTCACGGGCGCCGGCGCCCGGTTCGCCGGCGTGCCCGCCGCCCTCGCCGCCTCGACTCCGCGGGCCGAGCGGGCGGCGCACGCCCTCGCCACGGCCCTCGGGCTCGATGCCTTCGAGGTCGACGACGCCGACCGCGTCGCGTACCACGCCGCGGCGAGTGTCGCCTCGAACTTCCTCATCACCGTCGAGGGGTTCGCCGCGGAGCTCGCGGCGACCGCCGGCATCGAGCGGTCGGCGCTCGTGCCGCTCGTGCGGGCGGCCGTGGAGAACTGGGCGGACCACGGCGCCTACGTCGCACTCACGGGACCGATCGCGCGCGGAGACGACGAGACCGTGCGGCAGCAGCGCGCCGCCGTCGCCGAACGTCTGCCCGGCCGCCTCGAACTGTTCGACGCCCTGGTGTCGGCGACGCGCGACCTGGCGGCCGCCGAGCCGCAGGGAAGGCCGTCATGATCACCGTGCGCACCGTCGCCGAACTGCGCGAAGCGCTCGCCCGGCGCGGCGAGGGCCGCATCGGCTTCGTCCCGACGATGGGTGCGCTGCACGAGGGCCACCTGACGCTGCTGCGGGCCGCCCGCGAAGCCGAGGACACCGTCGTGCTGTCGATCTTCGTCAATCCGACGCAGTTCAACGACGCCGCCGACCTCGACGCGTACCCGCGCACCGAGCAGCGCGACGCGGAGATTGCGGCATCCGTCGGCACGGACATCCTGTTCGCCCCGGCGCCCGCCGAGATGTACCCGGCGGGCTCTGCCACGACCGTCAGCGTGACCGGCCACATCGCCGAGACGCTCGAGGGCGCGCATCGCGGCCGCGGGCACTTCGACGGCGTCGCCACGGTCGTGGTCAAGCTGCTGCTCGCCGTGCGTCCCGACGTCGCGTACTTCGGCGCGAAGGATGCGCAGCAGGTCGTCGTGGTCCGTCGCGCCGTGGCCGATCTGGGCATTCCCGTGCGCATCGCCGTATGCCCGACGTCACGCGATCCCGACGGCCTCGCGCGCTCCAGCCGCAACGCACTGCTGTCGCGGTCCGAGCGGGAGCGGGCGCTCGCGATCCCCCGTGCGCTTCGCGCGATCCGGGATGCCGCGGCCGCGGGCGAGCGCGACGCGCAGGTCCTGCGGGCGCGGGCGATCGAGGTGCTCGGCGCGAGCGGCCTGACCGCCGAGTACGTCGCGATCGTCGACCCCGATACTCTCGAGGAAGTGCGGGCAGTCGACCGCCCGGCGCTCGTCGCCGTCGCGGTCCGGGTCGGAGCGACCCGGCTGATCGACAACGTCGTGCTCGCGCCGGGAGGAGAGCCGTCATGACGCACCGCGCTCCCATCACGATCACGCGCCTGGCCCAGATGAAGGCCGGCGGCGAGCAGATCGTCATGGTGACGGCCTACGACCACCCCTCGGGGCGCATCGCCGACGAGGCCGGGGTCGACATGGTGCTCGTGGGCGACTCGGGCGCGCAGGTCGTGCTGGGTCACGATTCGACGGTGTCGATCACGGTCGACGAGATGCTCGTGCTGGCCGGCGCCGTGCGGCGCGCCGTGCGCACGGCCTTCGTCGTCTGCGACCTGCCTTTCGGGTCGACCGAGACCTCGGACGAGCAGTCGGTGGCGACCGCCGTGCGCTTCGTGAAGGAGGCCGGCGCCGACGCCGTCAAGCTCGAGGGCGCGACCACGTCGCGGTTGTCGCGCATCCGCGCGATCGTGGATGCCGGCATCCCCGTCGTCGGTCATGTCGGCCTGACGCCTCAGACCGCCGTCGCGCTGGGTGGTCTGCGCGCGCAGGGGCGCACCGAGGAATCGGCGGCTCGCCTCATCGACGAGGCGCTCGCCGTGCAGGATGCCGGAGCGTTCGCGCTCGTCGTCGAAGCCGTGCCGGCCGAGCTTCTCGCCGTCGTGCTTCCGGCGCTGCGCATCCCGGTGATCGGCATCGGCGCGGGGCCGGCCGACGGACAGGTGCTCGTGCTGCACGATCTGCTCGGCATCACGCCGGGAAGGCTCCCGACCTTCGTGAAGCGTTTCGCCGACGTCGGCGACGCGATGACCGCAGGGGTCGCCGCGTACACCGACGAGGTGCGCACCGGGCTGTTCCCCGCCGCCGAACACACGTACCGCTCCCGTCCGGAGGCTGTCGACGCCGCGCGGGCGGCGCTCGAACGACGGGCGACGAAGGACCCGGGTCCGCCGAATCCGTGAGCTCGGTTCGGATCCGACGACGCGGATGAATGGTGGTGCGATGAACGACGCTGCGCCTTCCCGTGACGTTCTGAACGTCGTCGTCGCGACGGATTCGTTCAAGGGCACGTTCGACGCGAGGGCGGCAGCCGACAGCATCGCGCGGGGGTGGCGGTCGGTCCGTCCAGACGACGCGGTCCTCCTGGTGCCGCAGGCCGACGGGGGAGAGGGCACGCTCGACGCGCTCGCCGCCTCGATGCCCGCCGCGCGGTGGGTGGAGACGGGGGCGGTGACCGGTCCCGACGGGTCGCCCGCGCGCGGGCGGTATCTGCTTCTCGCCGACGGCACGGCATGCGTCGAGCTCGCGCTCACGTCGGGGCTTCCGCTCATGCGTGCGCTCGACCCGGTCGGCGCGACGACGCGCGGTGTCGGCGAGGTCATCGCTCAGGTGCTCGCCGACGGTGCCCGGAGTGTGCTCCTCGGTCTGGGCGGATCGGCGTCGACCGACGGAGGGGCCGGCGCGCTCGCCGCGCTCGGACTGCGCCTGCTCGACGAGCGCGGGCGCCCCGTCGTGGACGGAGCCGGTGGGCTGCTCGCCGTGCGCTCGATCGACCGTACGCATCTGATCGCACCTCCGCCCGGTGGCATCCGGTTGCTGTGCGATGTGACGGCACCCCTGCTCGGTCCGCGTGGGGCGGCGGCGACGTTCGGTCCGCAGAAGGGTGCGACGCAGGATCAGATCGCCGGACTGGAGCGTGCGCTGCTGCGACTTGCCGATGCCGCGGGCGCGTCGGATGCCGCCAGGTCGCTGCCGGGCGCCGGTGCCGCCGGCGGCACGGCGTTCGGCTTCACGGAGTTCTGGGGCGCGACCATCGAGCCCGGAGCCGCGACGATCTCGCGCTTGACGGGGCTGGACGACGCGCTCACGGATGCCGACGTCGTGGTCACGGGAGAGGGCCGCTTCGACGCGACGAGCCTGACGGGCAAGGTCGTCGGCGCGGTGCTGGCCTCGGCCGGGCGGAAGGACGTCAGAGCGATCGTCGTCGCCGGAAGCGTCCGCTCGGTTGCCCCCGGCGCCACGACGCTGTCTCTGTGCGAACTCGCCGGCGGTGAGACCGCGGCGATGCGCGATCCCGGTCGCTGGCTCGAGGAAGCGGCGATGGTGGCGGCCGGTCGAACCCGCCGCTGAGCTGTGCAGACAGCGAGTAGCGCGATTCGTCGTCCGTGCCACTCGTGCGGGGCTGATTCGGGGCTTCAGATGCTCCGCGTCGGAAGAGTGGCGTAGGTGAACGCGATCAGGTAATCATTCAGATCGATCGAAGCAGCGACTGCTGCGTCCTCGTCGTGCGCGGCGATCGCGGCGAGAATCGCCGCGTGGAGGGCGCCGGCGCGGGCGAGCTCGGCATCGGGGTCTTTGACATGAGAGAACCAGAATCGCCGGGATAGGCCCTGGAGTGGCGCCATTGCGACACTCAGAAATTCATTGTGCGCGGCCGACACGATCAGTTCGTGGGCCTCGCGAAGGAACCCCGGAAACGACTCCAACTCCGTCGGCGCCATCACGGTGGCGCGACGAGCCAGTTCCTCGGCGCGTTGGCGCTGAGCTTTCGTCGCGCGAGCGGCAGCGAGTCGGGCGGAGAAGGGTTCGAGCTGCCGGCGGAGCTCCAGAAGCTTGAGCTGCGCTTCAACCGAGCTGGAGGGAACGAGAACTCCCCGCTGCGGGTGGATCTCCACCATGCGATCTCGAGCGAGCCGCTGCAACGCCTCACGGACCGGGGTGCGTCCGATGCCCGTGAGCTCCATGAGCTGCTTTTCGGAAACCAAACTGCCGGGCGCGATTTGCTGCAGCACGATGAGTCGTTCGATCTCCTCGAATGCGCGGTCGGCCAGATTCTTCCCCGTCATCGCATCCCTTCGCATTGGGGTAGACAATACCGCGTGAACATATGTACTCTCCATACATGACTCATATATCAGTGTCCGATTGGGCGCTGGATGGCGTTGTCGCCGACATCGACTCCCTCCCTCTGCTCGCCTCGGTGGACGTTCTTGTCGTCGGGGCGGGGGCTGCGGGAGTGGCAGCCGCTACCGTTACCGCAGAGAGTGGCCTCGAGGTCATGATCATCGAGAAATACGGCTTCGCCGGAGGGGCCGCCGTCGCCGGACTTTCAGGGACGATCTGCGGCCTCTATCTAGCCAGCGACAGGGCACACGAACCTGCACAGGTCGTACGCGGTTTCACCCAGCGCTTCATCGATGAGCTGGAATCGCGCGGCGGACTGACTCCACCTCAGGTCTACGGCAAGACCTTCACACGAGCACACGACCCGCTCAAGTGGCGCGAGTCCGCCGATCAGCTGCTCTTACAGGCGGGCGTTGAGGTGCTCTTCCACACGACGCTCGTCGGGGTGATCATGGAAGGCGACGACTTCCGCGGTGTCGTCGTGGCGTCGAATGCGGGATTGTCCAAGATCGGCGCCCAACGGATCGTGGACGCGTCCGGGGATGCCGCGGTCGTCTCACGCGCTGGCGGAGAATACAGTTTTGGCCAGAACGGACGGATCCAGAACCCGACGATGTTCTTCAGGATCGCTAACGTCGATACCGAAGCGTTCTGGAACGCGTGGGGGCCAGACACGATCTCGCCCGAGTGGGTGTCTGCCGAGATCCGAGATGCACGTGAGCGGGGACTCGACCTTCCGCGCGAGAAGATCTGGATCTTCGACACGGGACGGCCGGGTGAACTCCTGGTCAACGCGACGCGCCTCGTGGGCCCTGAAGCTCGGATGCTGAACGTGATCGATCCGGCCGACTTCACGATCGCCGAGGTCGACGGGCGTCGCCAGGTGCGGGAATATGCGCGCTTTCTCGCGGACAGCATTCCCGGATGTGAGGACGCATACGTCGTGGATACCGGGGTGGAAGCAGGCGTCCGGCAGACTAGAACGGTTGCGGGAATCGCCACGCTCACCAACGATGATGTGGTCGGGGCGGCGAGATTCGACGACGCTATCTGTCGCTCTCCCTGGCCCATCGAGTTGCACGACGGCGAGCGGCCGAAGCTGCACTGGATCATCGATGACTATTACGAAGTCCCGTTCGGCACTTTGGTGCCGTTGGCCGGTGAGAACATCATTGTCGCGGGACGATGCTTGAGCGCTGAGCACGAGGCGCTCGCATCGGCGCGGGTCACTGCGCAGTGCTTCGAATACGGTCATGCCGCCGCCGTCGCGACGATCATGTCGCTGGAAAGTGGGACGGCCTATCGGCGCATCGACGGCCGAGAGGTGCGCGCGCGGATGGTGCGAAACGGCAGCGATCTCGGCGTGCCTGCAGGTGATACCCCGGTCGAGGATTCCTTCGCCGGCAGTACAAGGAGGACAGAATGACCGGACCACTCGAGCGAAGCACCGTGCCGGGTCGCCTTCGCAGTAACTTCGAACCCGGGTCCACGCGATGGGCTGTTCGTCGGGCGCAATGGAGCGCGATGGGGATCAGTGTCGAGGACCAGGACAAGCCGAAGATCGCAATCGTCAACACGTCGTCGCGGCTGTCCGTCTGCTTCTCGCACATCGATGATGTCGCACTTCGAGTGGCCGACGCCGTCCGCGAGGCAGGCGGTCTCCCGTTCGAGATCCGCACGACCGCACCGAGCGATTTCGTGACCAGCGCCGGTCGCAAGGGTCGCTATCTCATGCCTACCCGAGATCTGATCGTCAACGATGTCGAATCGGCTGTGGAGGGTGCCGTGCTCGATGGGATCGTCTTCCTCTCGTCTTGTGACAAGACCACCCCGGCACACCTGATGGCCGCAGCACGACTCGATCTGCCGTCCATCATCGTGATCGGCGGTTACCAGCGGGGCGGCACGTGGAGCGGATGCTCGGTCGACATCGACACCGTTTACGAGTCTGTGGGCGCAATCGCGTCCGGTGAGATGACCGTGTGCCAGCTCGGTGAATTGGCGGACTCGGCCATCCAAGGCCCGGGGGTGTGCGCGGGATTGGCCACCGCCAACACGATGCACTGCCTCGCAGAGGCCCTGGGCATGACGGTGGCAGGCTCGGCCCCGACCCGTGCCAACTCCGAGTCCATGCTCGCCAATGCCAGCGCGGCTGGCCATCGGATCGTCGAGATGGTTGCCGAGGATCTGACAGCGCGCCAAATCCTCACAGAGGATGCGATCGAAAACGCCATCGAGGTCGCCTTGGCTCTCGGCGGCTCCGTCAACTGCATCCGGCACCTCACGGCGATCTCGGCTGAGGCCGACCTCAATCAGGATGTCGTCGCGCTCTTCGAGTCGAAGGGTCATGACGCCGTCCAGCTTGCGGCGATCCGACCCAACGGTGCTCACCAGGTGTGGGACCTTGATGACATCGGAGGCGTCCAGACGGTGATGCGCACGCTGCTTCCTCGGCTTCACGGCGATGCGATCACGGTCGATGGCTCGACCGTTGCCGCGCGAGCGGCGGTTGCACGTGCCGCAGACGGCGATGTCCTCCACACCCTCGACGACCCGATCAAGCATGAGCCCGGCCTCATCATCCTCCGCGGCTCCCTCGCGCCAGACGGCGCCATCGTGAAGGTCGCCGGTGTCGGGGCAGCGCGCCGCGACTTCTCGGGTCCGGCCAACGTCTTCGTGGGTGAGGACGACGCGATCGCCGCGCTCGGTGACGGACGAATCAACCGAGGCGATGTCATCGTCCTCCGCGGCATGGGCCCGCGCGGTGGCCCCGGCACGGTGTTCGCGGCGAGCTTCGTTGCGGCGCTCAACGGCGCGGGACTGGGCGGAGAAGTCGCGGTCGTGACGGATGGTGAGCTCTCCGGGCTGAACCACGGACTCGTGGTCGGCCAGGTTATGCCCGAAGCGGCCGACGGAGGTCCGCTCGCCGGAATCGAGCAAGGCGACGACATCAGCATCGACCTGGATCGGCGGCGAATCGACGCGACCCCCGTTCGTAACGGCGCTCCTGTAACAGCCGGCGATCCATCCGCAGAGCGAGGCTGGCTCGGGCAGTATGCCGCGCTTGTCAGCCCTATTCAGCAGGGAGCGGTCCTTCGCCGACCGGTGGCGCCGTGACCGCGAAAGACAATCCGCCGACAAAGGAGATGGCAATGACACACACCGGCACCGGTGCCACGAGAACCGACGCTCAGCGCAAGCAAGCCAGAAAGGCGGGCATCGCCGCGCTCGTCGGGACCACGCTCGAGTGGTACGACTTCCTCATCTACGGCACGGCCGCAGCTCTCGTGCTGAACTCTCAGTTCTTCCCCAGCGTGGATCCCGTCGTCGGGACCCTCGCCGCATTCGCCACCTACGCCGTGGGCTTCTTGGCGCGTCCGTTCGGCGGGCTCATCCTCGGAAACATGGGTGACAAGGTCGGTCGCAAGAAGATGCTCGTGTTCACGATCGTCCTCATGGGGATCGCCACGATGCTCATCGGACTGCTGCCGACCTACGCCGCGATCGGAATCGGCGCTCCCATCCTTCTCATCGCACTGCGGCTTGTGCAGGGCTTCGGAGCCGGAGGCGAATACGCCGGCGCGGTCGTGCTGTCAGTCGAGCACGGCAATCAGAAGCGCCGTGGACTTGCCGGTTCGTGGGCGCCCATCGGGTTCGCGCTGGCGACGCTGCTGTCCACGGGTGTCTTCCAGTTGATGACATCGATCCTCAGCCCCGAGGACTTCGAGAACTGGGGCTGGCGCGTGCCCTTCCTCCTCGGCGGTGTGCTCCTGATCGTCGGCTACTTCATCCGCCGCAACATTGACGAGACCCCCGCCTACGAAGATGCGATCCGCGCGGAGGACGAGGGGCTCGCGAAGCAGACGAAGGTCCCGGTCTTGGAAGCGATCCGCCGGCACCCGCGAAACTTCTTCGTCGTCGTGGGCGCGCGCTTCGCCGAGAACGGGTTCGCCTATTTGTTCCCCGTATTCGCCGTCGGCTTCGCGGTCAACACGCTCGGCGTGAGTAGCAGCGTCACCTTGACGGCGGTCGTCATCGCATCGGCGGTGCAGATCATTGCGATCCCCCTCTGGGCCGCGCTCAGCGACAAAGTGGGACGCCGGCCTGTGTATGCCGGTGGGGCGATCGCCTCTGTGGTGTGGCTCGTGCCGTTCTTCCTCTTGCTCGAGTCGATGGACCCGCCGTTGCTCGTCATCGGATTCGTCGTCGGCCTCGGCATCTTCTACCCCGCGATGCTCGCACCGCAGGCGGCCTACTTCGCTGAGCTGTTCGACACGCGCACACGCCTCTCGGGGTTCGCATTCGCGCGAGAGATCGGCTCCGTACTCGCAGGAGGGTTCCTGCCTCTCATCGCGACGGCGCTCATCGCTTCGTTCGGGCACTGGTGGATCATCATCGTCTATCTGGCATTCCTCACGGCAATCACCCTGGTTGCTCTGGCGTTCGGTCCGGAGACCAACAAGGAAGACATCGAGACGGTGCCCGCCGACGACGTCTCGCGTGTGGCCGCCGACTGAGCGAAGAAGATCAGACGTGCCCGGTCGTGACAATCGCGACCGGGCACGGGCGGTGTCGACACGCCCGCGCCCGTCAGGCGCCGGGGCGCCCCGTGAACTCGTCCATCGACGAGTAGACCTTGAAGACGCGCGCCGCTACCGTGTCCCACACTCTCGTCGGCAGGACGCCGCGCAGCGCCATCGCGAGTTTGACCGTCCACGGCCGCAGGACGACGGCGGTGCCCCGCAGCATCCCGTTCCAGGCGGCGGCCGTCGCCTGCTTCGGCGTCATGATGGGGGTCATCAGCGGACCGCGGGCGCCCGCGAACATACCTGTCGAGACGTAGCTCGGGCAGAACGTCGTGACGGCGACGTGGCGATGCCCGGCCTTCTCGAGCTCGAGTCGCACCGAATCGCTCCAGCCGATCATCGCCCACTTGGATGCCGCGTAGACGCTCATGTTCGGGTTGGCGAGGGTTCCCGCGGCCGAGGCGATGTTGAGGACGCGCTTGGGCTTGCCGGCATCCGCGATCATGTCGGGCAGCACTTCGCGCGTGAGCCACATCGCGGCGAGGACGTTGATGCGCATCGTCGCCTCGATGTCGCGTTCGGGGTCGTGCTCCCAGAAAGGTGCGCCGCGCACGATGCCGGCGTTGTTGATGACGACGTCCGGTGCCCCGAGGTCTTCGCGCACCCGCGCGATGCCGCGGCGGATGTCATCGAGCTGTGAGATGTCGACCCGATAGGCCCGCGCATCGACACCGGATCGTGACAGATCGGTGGCGACCTGCTGCGCGAGCTCTTCGTCGATGTCCCACAGGGCGATCGCGCGAGCACCGGCCGCGACGGCGCGGCGGGCATAGATCTCACCCATGCCGCGGGCGGCGCCGGTGATGAGCACCGTCGCACCTCGAACGGGGTTTCGGTCGCGTCGGTCAGTCATCGGGAAGCCCATCGTCGCAGCGGATACGTCGTTCCTGGAACCATAATCCAGCTGCGGCGGATGCCCTGATCCAGACGCGGGCGAACCCACCGCGCGTCAGGACACCGGGTTCGCGGGGCGTTCGGTGCCGGCCAGGCGGGCATCGGTCATCGTGTCGCGCAGACCGAGTCCGTTGCGGACGTCGTCGCTGATCGCTCGCCGCCGCGCGACGACCGTCTCGGCCTGGCGCAGCACCGTGTCGATGTGGGCGCGCGGCACGACGACGAATCCGGTCGGGTCGGCGAACACGAGGTCGCCCTCGTGCACGACACGACCGGCGATGTGCACAGGCTCGCCGGCCGTGCGCTGCTGCAGCCGACCGCGCGCCGAGGCGGGGACCGTGCCGCGGGCGTAGACGGCGAGGTCGAGCCGGCGGTTCTCCTGCACGTCGCGCATGGCGCCGTCGATGATGATGCCGCGCACGCCCCGAAGGCTCGCGCCCAGCCCGAGGATGCCGCCCCACGCCGCGACGTCGGTGCGCCCGTCGTTGTCGACGACGAGGACGTCGTCTTCGCCCGCGGCATCCACCACTTCGGTGAGGATGTGCGTGTGCAGCACGTCCTGATGACGGGGTTCGAGTTGCGCGGTGCGCGCGTACCCGATGACCGGTGCGTCGACCGTGAGGGGAAGGAGCCCGCCTACTCCCGACAGCAGACTCAGCGAGTCCAGGGCATCACTGACCGCGGAGGTCTCCAGCGTGGCGTAACGATCGAGCAGGCTCATGTGTCCATGACATCGCACTCCGCGCCGGGAGTACAGCGCGGCGCGCGGTCGCCGCCTGTTCGTGACCGCGCGACTGCTCCATGACCGCGAGACTGCAACGGCCGGCCGAGACAGCGGGTGGACCCCGCAGTCTCGGCGGCCCGTTGCGGTCTCGCGGT
>NZ_JBHJZS010000016.1:0-63317 GCF_042271185.1 Microbacterium sp. NPDC055910 | reverse complement strand
GCATTGACCCGCGCTGCGTCAAAAGTCCATGCCACCGGTCGGGTCGGCGGGCATCGCCGGGGCCTTCTCAGGCTTGTCGGCGACGACGACCTCGGTCGTCAGGAACAGCCCGGCGATCGACGCGGCGTTCTGCAGCGCCGAGCGCGTGACCTTGGCGGGGTCGATGATGCCCTGTGCGAACATGTCGCCGTACTCGCCCGTGGCGGCGTTGAGGCCGTGACCCGTGGGGAGTTCCGAGACCTTGTTCGCGACGACGCCCGGCTCGAGACCGGCGTTCAGCGCGATCTGCTTGAGCGGTGCCTCGATGGCCACGCGGACGATGTTCGCGCCGGTCGCCTCGTCACCCGAGAGTCCGAGTTCCGACAGCGCCTTCTGGCCCGCCTGGATGAGCGCGACGCCACCACCGGGGACGATGCCCTCTTCGACGGCCGCCTTCGCGTTGCGAACGGCGTCCTCGATGCGGTGCTTGCGCTCCTTCAGCTCGACCTCGGTGGCCGCGCCCGCCTTGATGACGGCGACGCCGCCGGCGAGCTTGGCGAGACGCTCCTGGAGCTTCTCGCGGTCGTAGTCGCTGTCGGTGTTGTCGATCTCGCGACGGATCTGGGTCACGCGACCTTCGATCTGGTCGGCCTCGCCGGCACCCTCGACGATCGTGGTCTCGTCCTTCGTGACGATGACCTTGCGCGCACGACCGAGCAGGTCGAGCGTCGCGTTCTCGAGCTTGAGGCCCACCTCTTCGGTGATGACCTGGCCGCCCGTGAGGATCGCGATGTCCTGCAGCTGAGCCTTGCGACGGTCACCGAAGCCGGGCGCCTTGACGGCGACCGACTTGAAGATGCCGCGGATCTTGTTGAGCACGAGCGTCGCGAGAGCCTCGCCCTCGACGTCCTCGGCGATGATGACGAGCTCCTTGCCGTCCTGGATCACCTTGTCGACGACGGGCAGAAGGTCCTTGATGTTCGAGATCTTCTGGTTCGCGATGAGGATGTACGGGTCCTCGAAGACCGCCTCCTGGCGGTCGGGGTCCGTGACGAAGTAGGGGTTGATGTACCCCTTGTCGAAGCGCATGCCCTCGGTGAGCTCGAGCTCGGTGCCGAAGGTCTGCGACTCCTCGACCGTGACGACGCCTTCCTTGCCGACCTTGTCGATGGCCTCGGCGATGAGCGCGCCGATCTCTTCGTCAGCGGCCGAGATCGATGCGGTGGCAGCGATCTCCTCCTTCGTCTCGACCTCCTTGGCCGAAGCGAGCAGCTCGTCGGAGATGGCCGTGACGGCCTTCTCGATGCCCTTCTTGAGGCCGATCGGGTCGGCGCCGGCTGCGACGTTGCGCAGGCCTTCACGCACGAGCGCCTGAGCGAGGACGGTAGCCGTCGTCGTGCCGTCACCGGCGACGTCGTCGGTCTTCTTCGCGACCTCCTTGACGAGCTCCGCGCCGATCTTCTCGTACGGGTCGTCGAGCTCGATCTCCTTGGCGATCGAGACGCCGTCGTTCGTGATCGTGGGGGCGCCCCACTTCTTCTCGAGTACGACGTTGCGACCACGCGGGCCGAGCGTCACCTTGACGGCGTCAGCCAGCGTGTTGAGGCCGCGCTCGAGGCCACGACGGGCCTCCTCGTCGAAAGCGATGATCTTTGCCATGTCTGTCTCGTCCCTCCCGGACGTTGGCTTGCGGAATTAGCACTCAAAGGTACGGAGTGCTAACGCTCATTCTGGCACTCGACCTATGCGAGTGCAAGCCGCGCCCCGTGTCACTCGGTCGGCGCAGGCTCAGGAGGAGTCGAAGTGCGGTCGAGACCGATGACGATCGTGAGCTGCTTCGTGTCGGGATCGCCGAGCTGATACGCCTCGCTCTGCTCGATCTCGGCTCCGCCGATGACGTCGGCGAGGCCGAGGGCAGCGGCCTCGTCGTCCGCGTCGAGATAGAAGACGGTCGTCATCGTGAAGTCGTCGCTGCCGGCGCCGCTGGCCAGAACGCTGTCGGCGGGCCAGCCCGCGGCGACCACGACGTCTTTCAGCTGGGTCGCCAGCCCCTCTTCGGGCGTCGCGTTCAAGACGTTGACGGCGTAGGTCGTGTCGATGACCGGCTCGATCTGCACGGTCGGCTCGGGCGTCGGCTCCGGCGTGGGGAAGAGCTCGATGCGCCCCGATGCGAGCAGCGTGCCGAAGATCCCGATGACGATGAGCACGATCGTCGCGAGGACGGCCCACAGCAGCACGACCCAGCCGCGCATGCGGGGGTTCTCGGCGCGATGGGCGCCCACGCGGCCCACTTCTGCCGGGATGTCATCGAAGCGATCCCGCGGGAAGGTCGATTTCGGCACTCCCCGATGCTACCCGTCCGCGCGACGAAGCCTCGCGCGCTCACGCGCGTCGCGCAGACGCCGGAGCCGCTTCACGAGCATCGGATCGTGGGCCTGCGCCTCGGCCGTGTCGAGCAGGCGACCGAGCAGCTGGTAGTACCGGGCGGGTGAGATGCCGAGGTCGGCCCGGATCGCCTCTTCTTTTGCGCCGGCGTGCCGCCGCCACTCCGCCTCGAAATCGAGGAGGGCGCGGTCACGGTCGCTGAGGGGCACGCCTTCACGCTAACGCGCCGGGGCCGCTGCGCCCGCGCGCCACTCCACGCTCCGCCCGAGCGGATCGACCGCCGCCAGCGGCACGCCGTCGCGGCCGAGCACGAAGCCACCCCACGTGGCCGGGTCGATCGGCGGATGCCACGCATCGTGCAGCCCCGGCGGATCGATCGTCACCCACACGGCCTCGAGGCGCTGCACGATCTCGATGAGCCGGTCCAGGCCGCGGCGTGGGATGTGCGGCAGCACACCGGGCGTCGTGACGACGACGCGCGCGCCCTCCGGAGCCCGGCGGACGACCCCCTCCAGCACGCCCGGCTCGGTCGCATCGCCCCGCACGAGCAGCGGCGGATCGGCCGCGACGATATCCAGCGCCGCCGTGATCCGCTCGGCGCGACCGGTTTCGCCGGGCCACACGAGGGCCGTGAGGAAGCGGCGATCGGCCGGATGCGCGGCATCCTTCGGATCCAGGTCGATGCCCGCGCGCCACACGATCTCGGGCAGCCGCAGCGGCGGACCGCCGTTCAAGGCCGACGCGAGGACGACGGCCGACTCCCCCTCGGACGGGTCGAGGTCCGGACCGCCGTCGTAGCGGTACGAGTACCGGTCGGGATACAGACACAGCCCCGCGCTCGCGCCCACTTCGACGAGGGCGATCGGGCCGTCGATCGTGCTGAGCGCCGGCAGGAGCGCGGCGCAGCGCAGGGGTTCGTTGGTCTGCAGACGGCGACGGGATGCCTCGGCGACGAGGTCGTCGGCGTGCTCCGCGACCCACGCCGACCACTCGGCGAACGGCTTCTCGGGGGCGCCGAGCATCCGCGCGACGGCGAACACGAGGGGCGGCTGCCGCCGGGTCTCGGGGATCCGCGCGAGGATCGCCGCGGTGGGCGCGTCGCCCGCGACGCCGGCCGCCCAGTCTTCGTACAGCGCCGATCGCCCCCGCGCCTCGGTCACGGCGAACCGCGCGTAACGATCGGCGGTGGCGGCGGCATCCGGATGCATGTCCTCATTCTCGCGGGGACATCACGAGTCGCGCGCCGACCCCCGACCTTCCTCCCGACCTCCGAAGTCCACGACGTTCGGAATCTCGCACCAACCCCGGAATCTCGCGCCAACTCCGGATCCATCACGACCCGCACTCCGAACCTGGCCCCGACCTCCGAAGTCTGTGAGGCGTCAGTCGACGGGGTGCCGCGCCGCGTCATGCGAAGGAACAGTGGAGCGCGGACTGCGGTTGAATGAACAAGAGCACCGAGGAGGACGACATGGCGTACGAAATCGACAAGAGCGACGAGCAGTGGCGCGCAGAGCTGACCCCCGAGCAGTACGCGGTGCTGCGCGAGGCGGGCACCGAGCGCGCCTGGACGGGCGAGCTGCTCGATGAGAGCCGCGCGGGACTCTACGCGTGCGCGGCGTGCGGCTCGGAGCTGTTCCGCAGCGGCACGAAGTTCGACTCGCACTGCGGCTGGCCGAGCTTCTACGAATCGGTCCGGCCCGAGGCCGTCGAGCTGATCGAGGACAACAGCCACGGCATGGTGCGCACCGAAGTGCGCTGCGCGACGTGCGGTTCGCACCTGGGACACGTGTTCCCCGACGGCTTCGGCACCCCCACGGGCGACCGGTACTGCATGAACTCGCTGTCGTTGTCGTTCGCCCCCGAGGGCGAGGCGTGACGGCCCCCGCACCCTCTCCCCCCGCCGCGGACGCGGCGCGCGGAGCCTCGGGGCGCGTGGGCCCGGCCCTCGAGGCGGTGCGCGCGCGTCGCTCGTGGTCGAAGGTCACCGACGAGGCTCCGACGCACGACGAGCTGCTGACGCTCGTGTCGGCCGCCGCCCGCGTCGCCGACCACTCGTCGCTGCGTCCGTGGCGGCTCATCGAGCTGCGCGGGCCCGACCGCGAGCGCCTGGGCGCGGCGCTGGCCGAAGCCGCCGGCGATGACGAGCCGTCGCGCAAGCCGCTGCGCGCACCCCTGCTCATCGCGGTCGTCGCGAGCTACCGCAAGAGCCACAAGGTGCCGCGCTGGGAGCAGGAGGCCGTCGCGTCGGGGGTCGCGCACATGCTCAGCCTGCTACTCGATGACGCGGGCTGGGGCGTCATCTGGCGCACGGGGTCGCACACGCGCTCGAAGCCGGTCGCGAAGGCGCACGGCCTGGGAAAGCGCGAAGAGCTGCTCGGCTGGCTCTACGTCGGCGGCAAGCCCTCGGCGAAGACGGGCAGTCGCCGCGAGGTCGATGCGCGATCGCTCATCTCGCCGATGCCGACGGGCACGAAGAAGTCCTAATCACGTCCGCGCCGCGGCCGTCTCCACGGCGCGACGGCGACGATGACCGACGCCAGGGCGATGCCCACCATGATGCTCACCTGCAGGATGCCGGGGGCATCGGCCGCCGGCCACAGCGCGTCGAGCACGACCGACGTCACGAGCTGACCGACGACCGTGCCCAGGCCCAGCAGCAGCACCCCCGTGTGCGCGACGAGCGCCGCCGACAGGAAGATGTAGACGACCCCGAGCGGCCCCGCGATGTAGAGCCACGGCTCGGTCGGAAACGCCCGCGGCGGTCCCGAGACGATGCCGCTCACGATGGCCGCCACGACGAGCACGAGCGTTCCGCCGATGAAGTTCACGAGCGTCGCCGTGAGCGGCGTGCCGACGCGCTGACGCAGTCGGCCGTTCGTCGCCTGCTGCCACGCGATCCCGACTCCCGCCAGGAACGGCATCACGATCATCCACAACGGGATGCCGCGCACGCCGTCGCCGACCAATGACACGCCGACCGCGACGAGCGCGAGGAGCCCCCCGAGCAGGCGCGGGATCGTGACGGCGACGACGCCGGCCGGCCCGAAGCCGAGCCGGTCCAGGACGAGCCCGTTCACGGCCTGTCCCGCGACGACGCCCACCGTGAAGAGGGAGACGCCGATGACGGCGACCGCGAGGCCCTGCGTGGCGACCGTCAGGGCTCCGGCGGCGCCGCCCACCAGCATCCACCAGGGAATCGATCGTCCGCGCATTCCCGCGACGAGCGTGCGGAAGCCCCGCCTGCCCTGGGGAAGCGCGGCGGAGAGCACGATGGCGAGCACGAGCCCCGTGCCGAAGGACACGCCGCCCGCGAGAATTCCATCGTCCAGGCGCATGCCGAGGACGCCGTTGATGCGCGCCTGCACGGCTGTCAGTGCCCCGATGAACGCGGCACCGGCGAGCGCGATCCAGACGGGCAGACGTCCACCGCTGCCACGGGAGTCAGCCGTCACGAGCCGGCTGCGGGACTTGAACCCGCAACCCCCTGTTTACAAGACAGGTGCGCTGCCAATTGCGCCAAGCCGGCGAAGTCACCCATTCTATCGGGATGCCGCGGGCTACTCGGTCGCCGATGAGCGACCGCCGCGGGTCACTCCGCCGGGGTCGCGGTGGGAGTCGGCGTGGGGGTCGCCTTGTAGTACGCGTCGCTCGCCATCGTCAGCACGAACTGCGCGAACTCCTTGGGGTCATCGAGCGCTCCGACGTAGGGCGCGCCGTTGACGAGCACCATCGGCGTTCCGGTGAGCGCGACGCCGTCGGTGTCGGGCAGTCCGGACAGAGCGCGCTCGGTCGCGGCCTTGGCCCACGCGGCGAAGGACTGATCCTGGATGCACGCGCGCACGACCTTGGGCGAGTCGACACCGCTCGCCTGCGCGATGTCGGCCAGGACGACATCGGTGAAGCCGTCGGAGTCGAGCTCGGGCTGCTGCGAGAGCAGCGCGTGGTTGTAGGCGAAGAAGGTGTCGCGCGAATGCGTCGCGACGCACGCCGCCGCACTCGCGGCACGCAGCGAGTACTTCGTGCCGTTGGACTTCGCCGTGAGCATCGCGACGGGGTAATAGGTCAGGTCGGCGGCACCCTCACCGACCCATTTGGACAGCTGCGGGGCGTTCGCGAGCTGGAACTCGCGCGAACCCGCCGAAAGGTAGTCGACGTAGACGCGGATGTCGACGACGGACTGCTCGGTGGGCTCGGGCGTCGCCGTCTCGGCAGCGGTCTCTTCGGGCTCGGCGCCCTCGTCGGCCGCGGGAGTCGGCGTCGGGGTCCCCGACGTGGGCCCGCCCGTGTCGGCGAGACCCGTGGCGCTGGTGACGAAGAAGCCGTCGTCGGCGACGTTCGCGGGGCTCAGCTGAGGCTTGGATGCCGCCGAGCCGACGGCCCACGCCACGACGACGGCGGCGATCGCCACGATGGCGACGACGGATGCCACGACCGACAGGGCCCGCAGGCGTCGCGTGCGCGCCTGGCGCGCCTGCACCTGCTGCGCCTTTTCGCGCACGGCATCACGACGTTCGCTCGGGGCGTTCGAAGACTCGTCGCTGGACATGGGACCTCTCGGGGCGGTGCGTTTCGGCCGGTATCGGCGGGGGCGCGCCGCGAGAAGGACGGGGGCTTCACCACGATCGGGCCGAGGACGATGCTAACCAGCCACCCTGGGAAATGACCAGAAGCGGGCTCGGCAGACCCCGTGGCATACTGGCCGTGCGCCCATAGGCGGGCGCGCGGGATAGCTCCCGCTCATCCATCACTACGGATCGTCCGGCACGTACCTGCCGGTGAAGGAGAAGAAAGCATGGCGTCCGTCACGTTCGACAACGCAACCCGCCTGTATCCCGGGGGCACGCGCCCCGCCGTGGACAAGCTCAACCTCGAGGTCGCCGACGGTGAATTCCTCGTCCTGGTCGGTCCATCCGGCTGCGGAAAGTCCACCTCGCTGCGCATGCTCGCGGGCCTCGAAGAGGTCAACTCGGGTCGCATCCTGATCGGCGACCGCGACGTCACCGATGTTCCGCCGAAAGACCGTGACATCGCGATGGTCTTCCAGAACTACGCGCTGTACCCGCACATGACCGTCGCCGAGAACATGGGCTTCGCGCTCAAGATCGCCGGCATCGGCAAGGAGGAGCGCGCGACCCGCGTGCTCGAGGCCGCGAAGCTGCTCGACCTCGAGGAGTACCTGACCCGCAAGCCGAAGGCCCTCTCGGGCGGTCAGCGTCAGCGTGTCGCCATGGGCCGTGCCATCGTGCGTCAGCCCCAGGTCTTCCTCATGGACGAGCCGCTGTCGAACCTCGACGCGAAGCTGCGCGTGCAGACGCGCACGCAGATCGCGTCGCTGCAGCGCCGACTGGGCGTCACGACCGTCTACGTCACGCACGACCAGACCGAGGCCCTCACGATGGGCGACCGCATCGCGGTCCTCAAAGACGGCCTGCTGCAGCAGGTCGGCAGCCCGCGCGACCTGTACGAGCGCCCGAACAACGTCTTCGTCGCCGGCTTCATCGGCTCGCCCGCGATGAACCTGTTCCCCTCCGACCTCGCCGAGGGCGGCGTGCAGTTCGGCACCGAGGTCGTGCCGCTGGACCGCGACACCGTCGGCCGCGCGCACGGCAGCCAGGTCATGGTCGGCGTGCGCCCCGAGGACATCGAGGTCGGACCCGCCGACGGTCGTGGCCTCAGCGTCGTCGTCGACCTCGTCGAAGAACTCGGCGCCGACGGCTACCTCTACGGCCACGCCGAGATCGCCGGCACGCGCACCGACATCGTCGCGCGCGTCGACGGGCGCAACCACCCCGACGCGGGCGAGACGGTGACGCTCGCGGCCAAGCCCGGCCACGTGCACGCGTTCGACCTCGAGACGGGCGACCGTCTCAACGACACGGTGACCGCCTCGATCTGACATTCCACGGCAAAGGCGCGGGCGGTCACAGCGACCCCCGCGCCTTCGCTTACTCGGAGGACCTGTGCCCGACGCCCTCAGCATCACCGCGAGCTCGGTCGACCCGGCCCTGCTCGAACTGCCCTGGGCCACCCCGCTCGCGGACTGGCCCTCGAGCGCCATCGTGTCGCTGCCCAAGGGCCTCTCGCGTCACCTCGTGCGGTTCTCGAGCCTGTCCGGCCGTGTCGTCGCCGTCAAGGAGACGACCGAGGAGATGGCTCGGCGCGAGTACGACATGCTCGGCAACCTCGCGCGGCTCGATGTGCCGTGCGTCACGCGCGTCGCCGTCATCGCGGGCCGGTCGACTCCCGCGGGCTCGCCCCTGCCGGCGGCCCTCGTCACGGCGCACTTGCGGTTCTCACTGCCTTATCGCGCGCTCTTCACGCAGGTGCTGCGCCCCGACACCGCGACCCGCCTCGTCGACGCGCTGGCGGCGCTGCTCGTGCAGCTGCACAACGTCGGCTTCTTCTGGGGCGACGTCTCGCTGTCGAACACGCTGTTCCGCCGCGACGCCGGGGAGTTCGCGGCGTACCTCGTCGACGCCGAGACGGGCGAGCTGCATGAGAGCGGACTGACGCGCGGACAGCGGGAACACGATCTCGACGTCGCGCGCACCAACATCGCGGGCGAGATCATGGACCTCGAGGCCGGCGGCCGTCTCGAGGGCGGCGTCGACGCCGTCGCGATCGCCGACGGCATCGTGAGCTCGTACCGGGCGCTGTGGAACGCCCTGACCGAAGCCGAGACGTTCCGCGCCGACGAGGCCTGGCGGATCACGGAGCGCGTGCGACGGCTCAACGATCTCGGCTTCGACATCGGCGAGATGTCGATCGAGGCGACGAGCGACGGCACGCGGGTATCGATCAGACCGAAGGTCGTGGATGCCGGACACCACCAGCGCCGCCTGCTCCGGCTGACCGGGCTCGACGTCGAAGAGAACCAGGCGCGGCGCCTGCTCAACGACCTCGACGAGTTCAGCGCCCGCATCTCGCGGCTCGGCGCCGATGAGGAGATGGTCGCCCACGAATGGCTCACGCGCGTCTTCGAACCGGTCGTCAAGGCGATCCCGTGGGACCTGCGCGCCAAGCTCGAGCCCGCCGAGGTGTTCCACCAGGTGCTCGAGCACCGCTGGTACATGTCGCAGGCGCAGGATCGGTCGACGCCGCTCGCCGAAGTGCTCGCGAGCTACATCGACACCGTGCTGCGCCACCGCCGCGACGAGGCGACCGTCATGGGCCCGCCGACCGAGACGATGGCGATCCCCGTCATCACGGCCGCGATCCCGCTCGACACCGGAGACGACGGGGTCGACTGGCGCGACCTCGTCTGACGTCCGGCGCGGTCAGTAACCCACCGTGAAGCGCTCACGGCGGTGCTTCGGGTTCTCGATCTCGTCGAGCACGGCCACGCCGAAGTCGGCGCCCGAGATGAAGGACTCCCCCGCGGCATCCGTCACGAGGACGTCACCGCCGTCGCGGTACTCACCCGTCCGCTCGCCCGGAGCCCACGACCCGAAACCGCCGGCGGGATGCACGTAGAACCAGTCGCGCGACGCGGGCGTGGTCTGCAGGTCCTCGAGCACGCCGATCGCCTCGAGCGCCTCGGGCTTGTACTCCTCGGTGAACGAGGGCTGGTCGACGAGCCGCTCGCCACCGGGGGCGATGAGGCTGCCGCCGGCACCGCCGACGACACCCACCCGCACCTCATCGGGAAGATCGGCGACCAGCTGCGCCATCGCCGGACGCACGTTGCCGAGCATGTCGCCGCGGGCGGCGACGGCCGAGACGACGACGTCGACGCCCTGGATCTCGGTGATGAGCGTCGGCACATCGAGCAGGGTGCCCTCGATGTAGGTGGCGCCGTCGACGCGGTCGGACGGAATCGTGCGGGCGACCGATACGACCGTGTGCCCGCGGCGCACGGCCTCGGCGACGATGTTGCTGCCGGCGTAGCCGGTCCCCCCGATGACGGCGATGCGAGCCATGCAGATCAGTCCTTTCCTGCGGCGCGCAGCGTCGCGATCTGGTACAGCGCGACCGAGGCCGCGATGCCGGCGTTGAGTGATTCGGTCGCCCCCGAGATCGGGATCGACACGACCTGGTCGCACGTCTCGGTGACCAGGCGCGACAGTCCCTTGCCCTCGGAGCCGACGACGACCACGACGGGCCGGTCGGCGAGCTCCAGCGCGGGCAGCGAGACGTCGCCGCCGCCGTCGAGGCCGAGCACGAACACACCCTGCTTCTTGAAGTCCTTGAGGGTCGTCGTGAGGTTCGGGGCGAGCGCGACGGGGATGCGCGCGGCGGCGCCGGCACTCGTCTTCCACGCGGCGGAGTTCACGCTCGCCGAGCGACGCTGCGGCAGGATGATCCCCTGCCCGCCGAATGCCGCCGTCGAGCGGATGATGGCGCCCAGGTTGCGCGGATCGGTGATGCCGTCCAGTGCGACGAACAGCGGCACCGCGCCGGTGTCGATGACGTTCTCGAGCAGGTCCTGCGGGTGCGCGTACTCGTACGGCGGCACCTTGAGGGCGACGCCCTGGTGCACACCGTCGAAGCCCGCCATGCGGTCGAGCTCGGGACGCATGACCTCGAGGATCGGGATCTCGCGATGCGTCGCGATCGAGAGCATCTCCTTGACGCGGTCGTCCATCTCGACGCGCTGCGCGATATACAGGGTCGTCGCGGGGATCTTGGCGCGCAGCGCCTCGAGCACCGAGTTACGGCCGGTCACCGTCTCGGTGTCATCGGCCGACTTCGACCGCGACGTGCGGTTCGTGCTGCTCGTGCGCGGCTTGGGCTTGCCGCCCGCCGCTGCCAGCCGCTCGGCCGCGGCCTTGCGCTTGCCCGCGGGATGCCACGCGCGTTCTTCGGCTTTGGGTGTCGGTCCGCGACCCTCGAGGGAGCGCTTGTTCTTGCCGCCCGTGCCCTTCGTGGGGCCCTTGCCGCCCTTGCTCGCGCCGGGGCGCCCTGGCTTGGCCATCAGTTCTCCTTCTCGGGCGCGCGCTCGATGCTCCAGCGCGTGCCCTGCTGTGTGTCTTCGAGGGCGATGCCCGCCGCCGCGATCGCGTCGCGGATGCGGTCGGCCGCCGCCCAGTCCTTCGCCGCACGAGCATCCTCGCGCTGCGTGATCATCGTCTGCACGAGGGCGTCGAGCGCCGCCGTCTCCGCCGTCGTGCCGGTGTCGCGCCACTGCGGGTCGAGTGGATCGAGCCCGAGGACCCCGACCATCCGGCTCACGTCCGTCGACGCGCGTGCTGCCGCGGTGCGGTCGCCGGCGTCGAGCGCCGCGTTCCCGGCGCGCACGGTCTCATGCACGACGGCGAGCGCCTGCGGCAGGCCCAGGTCGTCGTCGAGCGCGTCGGCGAAGGCCTGCGGCACGTCTGCCGCAGCGGTCCCGTCGTCGGCCGCCCCGAGCACGCGCTCGGCGCGTTCGAGGAACGTGCGGATGCGACCGAGCGCCGCGTCGGCTTCGTCGAAGGATGCCTCCGTGACGCTGAGCGTCGAACGGTAGTGCGCCGCGGCGAGCGCGTAGCGCACGACGAGCGGGTCGCGATCGCGCAGCAGGTCGTCGGCGAGCACGAAATTGCCGAGCGATTTCGACATCTTCTGGTCGCCGACGGTCACGAGGCCGTTGTGCACCCAGTACCGCGCGAACGCGTCGCCCGCCGCGGTCGACTGCGCGAGCTCGTTCTCGTGGTGCGGGAAGCGCAGATCGAGCCCGCCGCCGTGGATGTCGAACGACGGTCCGAGGTAGCGGCGCGACATCGCCGAGCACTCGATGTGCCAGCCGGGGCGTCCGGGGCCCCACGGCGAATCCCACGTCGCCGACGCGGGCTCGTCGGGCTTGCCGCCCTTCCAGAGGGCGAAGTCGCGCGGGTCGCGCTTGCCGCGCGGATCCGCGTCGGTCGCCGGCTCCATCGCATCGAGCGACTGGTTCGTCAGGGCGCCGTACTCGGGCCACGAGCGCACGTCGAAGTAGACGTCGCCTGCCGCTGCGGCATCCGTCGACGCGTACGCGTGCCCCGCCGCGATGAGGCGCTCGATCAGCTCGGTCATCTGCGGAATGGATGCCGTGGCCCGCGGCTCGTACGTCGGCGGCAGGATGCCGATGGCCGTGTAGGCACGCGTGAACGCGAGCTCCATGCGGTACGCCAGCGCCCACCACGGCTCGTCGGGCGACGCATTCGCGAGCACCTTGTCGTCGATGTCGGTGACGTTGCGCACGAACGTGACGCGTCCGTAGCGGTGCGCCAGCCAGCGCCGCAGCAGGTCGAAGCTCAGCGCCCCGCGCAGATGGCCGATGTGCGGGCCCGACTGCACCGTCGGACCGCAGACGTACATCGTGACGTTCCCCGGGTCCTCGGGGGTGAAGTCACGCAGCGTTCGTGCGCGCGTGTCGTAGAGCCGGATCGTCACTGCGCCAGCCTACCGGCCGCGCCGCAGAGGCTCGGGGCAGCGCGGCGAGACCGGGCGCCGGGAACCGATAGAACTAGAGAGTGCATGTCCTCGCCGTCCTCGCCGCCGCCGTCCTGTTCGGCACGATCGGAACGGCGAAAGCCCTCGGTCCCGAGGGCGCGACGGCGCTCTCGGTCGGCATGGTCCGGATGGTGCTCGGCGGCATCGTGCTCGCCGTCATCGCCTTCTCGCTCGCGGTGCGGCACGCGCGCCGCGATCCGCTCGCCGCACGGCCCCGGCTCGGAGTGCGCCCGCTCCTGCTCATGGTGCTCACGGGCGCCTGCCTCACGGTCTTCCAGCCGCTGGTGTTCCTGGGCATGGAGCGCAACGGCGTCGCGGTGGGCACCGTCGTCGCCCTCGGGGCGGCGCCCATCCTCGCCGGTCTGATCGAATGGGCCATGACCCGGCGCCGGCCCACCGCGACGTGGCTCACCGCGACGGCGGTGGCGACCGTCGGCGTCGTGCTGCTCGGCTTCGGCGGCGACGCACGCAGCGACGGCGGCACCGACCCGATCGGCCTTCTGGGCTCGCTCGGCGCCGCCGCGGCGTTCGCCGTCATCGCCAACGCGCAGCGTCGACTCCTCGACCAGGGGTGGGACCCCTTCACGGTCGTCGGCTCGATGGGCGCGAGCGGCGCCGTCCTGAGTGCCGCGGTGCTGCCTTTCGTGAGCCTGACGTGGCTCGGTTCCGCGGCGGGCTGGGCTCTCGCCCTCTGGCTCGGGATCGCCACGATCGGCGTCGCCTACACGCTGTTCACGTGGGGGCTCAGCGGGCTCACGGCGGCGACCGCGGCGACGCTCACCCTCGCCGAGCCCCTGACGGCCAGCATCCTCGGGATCGTCGTGCTGGGCGAACGGCTCTCGCCCCTCGCGGTCGGGGGGCTGGTCGTGCTGGGGTTCGGTCTCGCGCTGCTCGCGTGGGGTTCGCGCTCGCCGCGCGACGTGCGTCCGTTCGCCGTCGAAGGCTGACGCGGCTCACACCGGAACGACGAGCGCGACGGCGAACGCCGCGACGCCGTCGCCGGCACCGGTGAAGCCGAGTCCGTCGGTCGTCGTGGCGGCGACCGAGACGGGAGCACCGCCCAGCGCCGCCGACAGCACCGCTTCGGATTCGGCGCGTCGGGCCGCGAAGCGCGGACGGTTGGCCTGCAGCTGCACCGAGACGTTGCCGATCCGCCAGCCCGCCTGCTCGAGCAGGTCGCGCGTGCGGGCCAGGAAGACGTCGGCGTGGGCTCCGGCATACTCCGGATGCGACGTGCCGAAGTGCGTCCCGATGTCGCCCAGCCCCGCGGCCGACAGCAGCGCGTCGACGATCGCGTGCGCCGCGGCGTCTCCGTCGGAGTGCCCCGAGAGCGCGCGTTCCCCCGGCCACTGAAGCCCCGCGAGCCAGAGCGAGCCCTCCCCGCCGTAGCCGTGCACGTCGGTTCCGATCCCGACGCGCGGCATCGCGACGGCGCGCCCGGCCGGAGGCGGCGGAGTGACGAGTGCGCGCGCGCGGTCGAGGTCGGCGGGCGTGGTGATCTTGAACGCGATGTCCTCGCCCGCGACCGCGGCGATGCGGTGTCCTGCGGCGGCGAAGAGCGCGGCGTCGTCGGTGAAGTGCTCGGATGCTGCCGCGTAGACGGCGTCGAGCAGGTCGCGCCGGAATCCCTGCGGCGTCTGCGCCGCGCCGAGCTGCGACCGGTCGACGGCCGCGACGATCTCGTCGCCCGTGACGCGCTTGATGGTGTCGACGACCGCGAGCACGGGGATGGCGGCCTCGGCGCCGCCGTCGATCGCCGCGACGACGCGTTCGAAGACCGCGGGCGGGGTGAGCGCGCGGGCCGCGTCGTGCACGAGGACGATCTCGACGTCGGCCCAGACGGCCGCGAGGCCGGCCGCGACGGAGGCCTGGCGCGTCTCACCACCCGTCACGACCGAGACGAGGTCGCGCGCGTCGTCGAACGCGGCGCGGGCGTCGGTGAGCGCCTCGCCCTCGCGACCGGACGGTGCGACGACGACGATCTGGGCGCCCGCGAGGCCGGCGACCCGGTCGAGCGCATGGCGCAGGATCGTGTGCTCGTCGAGACCGACGAAAGCCTTCGGCGCCGAGGCACCCAGTCGCGAGCCGGAACCGGCCGCGACGACGATGACCGCTACGCGGGGGACGGGCGTGATGTTCACGCCGTCACGCTACCGGAGACGAGTCGTCAGGAGGCGAGGACCTCGTCGAGACGGACTCCGGCCTTCTCTTCGTCGGTCTTCTCGGCGAGCGCGAGCTCGGAGACGAGGATCTGCTTCGCCTTGGCGAGCATGCGCTTCTCGCCCGCGGAGAGTCCGCGGTCCTGGTCGCGGCGCCACAGGTCGCGGACGACCTCGCTCACCTTGATGACATCGCCCGAAGCGAGCTTCTCGAGGTTCGCCTTGTAGCGACGAGACCAGTTCGTGGGCTCTTCCGTGAACGGAGCGCGCAGCACTTCGAAGACCTGCTCGAGGCCTTCCTGACCGATGACGTCACGCACACCCACGAGGTCGACGTTCTCAGCGGGGACCTCGATGATCAGGTCGCCCTGTGTGACATTGAGCTTCAGGTACTTCTTCGCTTCACCCTTGATCACGCGTTCCTTGACCTCGATGATCTTCGCGGCCCCGTGGTGCGGGTAGACAACCGTCTCGCCAACCTCAAAAAGCATGCAGTTATGTCCTTTCGGCAACCTCTATGATATCACAGCCCGACATACGCTAAGGTTCTCCGTCCGCGATGCCGCACACTGCTCGATCGAGGCGCCGATGCGCGCGGCCGCTACCCCATAGGATGGGACGGATGCCGTCATCCACTCTGGGAGGATCCGTGAAATCGCGCCTCATCGCGTCGCTCGCCGTGGGCGCCGCCGTCGTCCTCGGAACCACCGGGTGCACCTTCATCACGCCGCAGTCGTCGACGATCACCTACGCTGCGGCGGAGGGCATCAACGTCTACGAGATGGGTGTCCTCGAGGTGCGCAACGCCTTCATCGTCGCCAATGACGAGGGCGACCTCGGCAACCTCGTCGCCGCCGTGATCAACACGAGCGACGAGATGCAGACACTCAACCTCTCGATCGGCGAGGGCGACTCGATCGACCTTTCGATCCGGGTTCCCGCGGGTGAGACCCTCAGCTTCGGCACCGACGACCTCGAGCCGATCGAGCTCGACGGCATCGAGATGGTGCCGGGCACCGACGTGCCCGCGCAGTTCTCGACCGATGGCGCCGAGAGCCACATCACGGTCCTTCCCGTGCTCGACGGCCGCCTGGACTACCTCACGGCGCTCGTTCCCCGCGACTGATCCGCGCGGGGCTCAGGCCTCGAAGCGATAGCCGAGGCCGCGCACCGTCACGAGCATGCGCGGGCTGCTCGGGCTCTCTTCGATGCGCGAGCGGATGCGCTTGATGTGCACGTCGAGCGTCTTGGTGTCTCCGAAGTAGTCGCTCCCCCACACGCGGTCGATCAGCTGACCGCGCGTCAGGACGCGTCCCGCGTTGCGCATGAGCACCTCGAGCAGTTCGAACTCCTTGAGCGGCATCGCGATCTCGGCGCCGCCCACCGCGACCGTGTGCCGGTCGATGTCCAGCACGACCCGTCCGGCCTCGAGCACGCGCTCGTCGAGGTCGGCATCGGCCTGCGCGAGACGCCGCAGCACGGCCCGCATGCGGGCGAGGAGCTCGCGCGACGAGTAGGGCTTCGTGACGTAGTCGTCGGCGCCGAGCTCGAGTCCCACGACGATGTCGACCTCGGAGTCCTTGGCCGTCACCATGATGATGGGCACGCTCGAGGTGGTCCGGATCTGGCGGCACACCTCGGTTCCCGGCATGCCGGGCAGCATCAGATCGAGCAGCACGATGTCGGCGCCGCGCTCACGGAACGCCTCGAGGGCGGCCGGGCCGTCCTCGGCGATCTCGGCCTCGTACCCTTCCCGGCGCAGCAGATAGGCCAGGGGGTCGGCGAGATCGGGCTCGTCCTCGACGATCAAGACGCGGGTCATGCGGACTCTCCGTTCTGCGACGACGTCTCGATGAGGACGTCTCGCGGGTGGCTCTTCTTGCGCCGGGGGCGCGGCGGGTCGGCCGGCGGCGCGGCGAGGGGAAGCCGGACGGTGAACGTCGACCCCCGCCCGGGTCGCGACCACAGGCGCACCTCGCCGCCGTGTCGCTGCACGGCATGCTTGACGATCGACAGGCCGAGCCCCGTGCCGCCGGTGCGGCGGGCCCGAGCGGGGTCGGCGCGATAGAACCGCTCGAACAGGCGGTCCTGCTCTCCCTCGGGGATCCCCACGCCACGATCGGTCACGGCGACCTCGACGACGTCGTCGGCGACCTTCACTCCGACGCCGACCTTCGACCCGCTCGGCGAGTAGGCGATGGCGTTGGCGAGCAGGTTGCCGACGGCTTCGGCGAGGATCTGGGCGTCGCCGCGCACGTGCGCTCCGCGCTCGCCGCCGCGCACGATCTCGATCCCCGCGGCATCCGCCTGGATCAGGTGCGCGTCCACCGCCGAGGCGATGATCTCGTCGATCGAGATGATGCGGTCCTCGGTCAGCTCATCCGTGGACTGCAGCCGGGACAGGCTCATGATGCGGGCCGTCAGCTGACCGAGACGCGTGGCCTCGGCGGTCAGCCGGCTCGCGAAATGACGCACCTGGGCGGGGTCGTCGGCGGCGGACTCGATGGCCTCGGAGAGCAGACTCACGGCGCCCACGGGCGTCTTCAGCTCGTGGCTCGTGTTGGCGACGAAGTCACGGCGCATCTGCTCGATGCGCTCGCGCTCGGTGATGTCGCGCAGCACGACGAAGGTCAGCTGCGCGGCGACGCGTGTCGCCCGGGCGGCGACGAGACGCGGTTCGAGGTAAGCCGCCCCGCGCCGCAGACGCAGGTTCTCGGTCGCCGGCAGGTCGGTGTCGCGCGCGCGACGGACCAGGTCGCGCAGCTCCTCGGACGGCAGCACGCTCCCCTCGAGCAGCCCGAACGCCGAAGCGGCCGCGGACGCCGCGGTGACCGTGCCCGAGCCGTCGACGACGACGGCGGCATCGTCCATGCCGTGCAGCACTTCGCGCATGCCGCCCGGCAGGCCGGCCGACCGCTGGACGCGGGCGCGGTCGCGGGCACGCAGGGCACCGACGACGACGATGGAAATGACGCCGCCGATGACGACTCCCGCGAAGAGGGCGAGCAGCGCCAGCTGCGTGCGATCCATGCCTCCACAGTACGGCCCGGGCGGGTGCCGTCCGCCCGTTCCGCGACCATCACGCCGTACGACGGGTACTATTCACCGGGTCGGCACCGATCGTTAACCTTTCCCGATGACAATCTTCCGGGATCGTCGTTGTGCCGCCGTGGACGAGCCGGAAGCGGCCGCCACGATCAAGAGAGGGTGCTGTCATGCGCGGAGTGTTCCACCAGTCACTCGAGGACGTCCAAGGACGCCTCGTCGAGATCGCCGACCTCGTCACGGTCGCGATCGACAAGGCCACGCGGGCGTTCGGCACGAGCGATGTCGCGCTGGCCGAAGAGGTCATCGACGCGGACTTCATCATCGATGAGAAGGCCCTCGAGCTCGATGAGCTCGCCATCGAGATCCTCGCGCGTCAGCAGCCGGTCGCCGGCGACCTGCGCATCGTGGTCGGCGCCCTGCGGATGAGCGCGTCCCTCGAGCGGATGGGCGACATCGCCGAGCACATCGCGCAGCTGACGCGCATGCGCTTCCCCGAGCGGGCGATCCCCAAGGGCCTCAAGGGCACGTTCCTGCGCATGGGGGAGTTCGATGTCGCGGCCGCGCGCCACCTCACGGATCTGCTGCGCACGCAGGACCTCGCGATCATCGAGGACATCCGCAACGTCGACGACGAGGTGGACGAGCTGCACGCATCGGTGTTCGAGAAGGTGCTGAGCGACACGTGGAAGGGCGAGGCCGCGGCCACGGTCGACGCGACGCTCGCGAGCCGCTACCACGAGCGATTCGCCGACCACGCCGTCTCGGTCGCGAAGAAGGTCGCCTACCTGTCGACGGGCGACTGGACGGCGCCCACCGATGCCCTCGACATCGTCGCCGCCGCGGCCGACCCCGAGCTGTAGGTCAGCCCTTCCCCTGTGAGGCGACGGCCGCAGCCCCCGCGGCGGCCGCCTCGGGGTCGAGGTACTCCGCCGCGCCGATCGGCTCGAGGTTCTCGTCGAGCCGGTACACGAGCGGGATGCCGGTGGGGATGTTCAGCGTCGCGATGTCGTCGTCGCTGATGCCGTCGAGGTGCTTGACGAGGCCGCGCAGCGAGTTGCCGTGCGCCGTGACGAGCACCGTCTTGCCGGCCTCGAGGTCGGGCACGATCTCGTCGTGCCAGTACGGCAGCATGCGGTCGATGACGATCTTGAGCGATTCGGTGCGCGGCACGTCGCCGTCGATGTCGGCGTAGCGGGGGTCGCCGGCCTGGCTCCATTCGCTGTCGTCGGCGAGGTCGGGCGGCGGCACGTCGAACGAGCGACGCCAGAGCATGAACTGCTCCTGCCCGAACTCGTCGAGCGTCTCGGCCTTGTCCTTGCCCTGCAGCGCGCCGTAGTGGCGCTCGTTGAGACGCCACGAGCGCTTCACGGGGATCCACAGCCGGTCGGCGGAGTCCAGCGCGATGTTCGCGGTCTGGATCGCGCGGCTCAGCACCGAGGTGTGCAGCACGTCGGGCAGGAGCCCCGCTTCGGCGATCAGTTCGCCGCCGCGCAGGGCCTCCGCCCTGCCCCGCTCGGTGAGGCGGACGTCGACCCAGCCGGTGAAGAGGTTCAGCTCGTTCCACTCGCTCTGGCCGTGACGGAGCAGGATCAGCGTGTAGGGCGCACTCATGCTGACAGCTTATCGAGGGCCCGGCTGGGATGATGGAGTCATGCCGTCCGTTCGCCGCCCCGTCGGGCAGGCCACACGTGGCACGACGGGCACGAACCGGCTGCGGCGCGTCGATCGCTGGATCGCGCGGCATCCCGCACTGCGCCGGGCCGAGGATCCGCTCGTCGTCGATCTCGGCTTCGGCGCGAGCGGCGTCACGGCGTTCGAGCTGGCCGCCCGGCTCACCCGGACGCGCGCCGACGTCGAGGTGCGCGGCCTCGAGATCGATGCGGAGCGCGTCGCCCGTGCCGAGGAGCAGCTCGCCGAGGTGCGCGCGGGGCGCTCGTCGTTCCCTCGCGATGCGCGCGTGTCGTTCAGTCGGGGCGGATTCGAGGTTCCGCTGCCGCA
Source organism: Microbacterium sp. NPDC055910 (assembly GCF_042271185.1). Taxonomy (NCBI): domain Bacteria; kingdom Bacillati; phylum Actinomycetota; class Actinomycetes; order Micrococcales; family Microbacteriaceae; genus Microbacterium; species Microbacterium sp. NPDC055910. The sequence continues at coordinate 43,335 of NZ_JBHJZS010000016.1, read as the reverse complement.
CGCTCGGCACGCGGCCGTGATCCGGGCGATGAACGTGCTGCGCCAGTACGACGAAGACGACGTCGCGGCGGCCTGGCGGTCGATGGCTGGCCGCCTCGCCCCCGACGGGCTGCTCGTCGAGGGCACGTGCGACGAGCTGGGGCGCGTGTGCACGTGGGTCGCGATCGATCCGGATGCCACGCCTCGCAGCCTGACGATCTCGCTTCGCCTGGCGGGGCTCGAGCGCCCCTCGATCGCCGCCGAGCGGCTGCCGAAGGCGCTCATCCACCGCAACGTCGCCGGCGAGCGGGTGCATGACCTGCTGCGCACCCTCGATGCCGAATGGGATCGCGCCGCCGCCGTCGCGCCCTTCGGCCCCGTGCACCGCTGGCGCACGGCTCTCGAGGCGATGGATGCCGCGGGCTGGCCGCTCGGCCCGCGCGGGAGGTGGTCCCTCGGCGAGGTGACCGTGCCGTGGAGCGCCGTCGAACCGGCGGCCGGCTGACCGGGCGTCTCAGTCAGGCGGGCGGGTCGACGACCTTGCGCCGCGACAGCCGCGTCAGGCGCGGCACGTTCGCCGCCGCCCCCGCCTCGGGCGGCACGATGAGCTCCTGCGCCGCCGCGACGGCTCCGTCGGCGGTCGCGACGCGCAGGTCGGCGTCGGCGGGCGTCGACCGGCGCACGACGGCGAGCGCGATGGGTCCTTCTTCGTGATGGAGGGCGGCCGAGGTCACGGCGCCCACGACGGTGTCGCCGGCCAGCACGTCGGCTCCCGGGGCGGGCAGCACGCTGTCGCTGCCGTCGAGCTGCAGCGCGACGAAGCGCCGCGGCGGGTGGCCCAGGTTGTGCACCTTCGCGACGGTCTCCTGGCCGCGGTAGCATCCCTTGCTCAGGTGCACGGCGGTGCGCAGCCAGTCCAGTTCGTGCGGGATCGTCCGCTCATCGGCATCCGATCGTCGCGGGCGCCACGCCGCGATGCGCAGGGCGTCGACCGCGTCCAGACCCGCGAGGGCGATCTCGCCGGTCTCGGCGGCACGGGCCACACGCGCGTCCTCTTCGCGCGACACGACGGCCTCGGACCAGTCGCGTTCTGCGCCGGGATGCGGATCGGCCAGCGCGTAGGCCCACCCGCCCGGGGCGACACCGGGCCACGGATCGTGCCACACGAGCGGCACACCGGCGGGCGCCGCGGCCGTGACGGCGTCGAGCGCGGCGCGGGTGCCCCCGACCACGGCGACCTCGTCGCTCGCGTCGCGCACCTCGACGCGCAGCCGGAACCGCATGCGCGACAGCCAGGCGAGCAGCCCCGCGGCATCCGCGCGATCGACGATGAGCCACGTCGTCTCGCCGTCGTCGATGACGGATGCCGCGTGCTCGACGCGCCCGTGGGGGTCGAGCACGAGCATCTCGGTGCTCTGCCCGGGGGCGAGGCGGGCGAGCGCCTGCGACGTGAGGGAGTCGAGCCACGAGAGCCGATCGACGCCGGCGACCGCCAGCACCGTCCGGTCGCCGAGCGGTGCGACGGCTCGGCCGGCAGCGAGGGCGCGCTGCTCGCCGAGCGGGTTGCCCAGGTGTCGCAGGCCCCTGTCGTCGACGACGGCGCCCGGAACAGCCGTGTACGCCTCGGACATCAGTCGGCCTTCGCGAGGCGCGCCGACGCGTGCGAGCCGAGGTCCTGTCCGAGCGCGGCGATGTCCCACGCCCAGAGCAGGTGCCCGTCGACCAGGCCGTACATGCGGGACGCCGCGGTGTACTGCTTCGCTCCGGCCGTGCGCACGACGGCATCGGTCGCGATGTCGATGCGCGGGCCGGTGATCCTGCCCAGGTACAGCTCGCTGATGCCGTCGGAGTGCACGAGAGCGACCTCGATCTCGAATCCCCCGTCGGCGGTGCGCAGCGCTTCGATGTCGTCGACCGTCCGCACGACCCGCTCGGATGCCGCCGGCAACAGCCCCGGCCCGGCATCGGCGTCCGTCGCCGGCAGCGCCAGGCGCCAGAAGCCCACCTCAGAGACGAGCGGCGACGGCGGGGCGCCCTCGTCCGTGTCGAGCCACGCGCTGGCGGAGTAGTTCAGATAGCCTCCGCCGTCGTGGCTGAAGCTGACGCGGTGCGTGAACTCGCCCGTCAGCCGCTGATCGCCGACGCTGTAGTCGATGACGCCGGTCCCCTCCCACACGCCGATGAGCCACGACAAGGGCACGAGCTCGGCGGGCAGGTCCGTGGGAAGCTCCAGCACGACGGTGACCTCAGCGCTGGCCGCGGTACAGGTTCTTGAGCACGACACCCGAGACGAAGACGATCGCGAGCGACGCGAGCCCCAGGAGCCCGACGAAGAAGAGTTCGAGCGCGAGAAGATCCATGCGTCACACTCTAGCCGGGAACGACCGTCGCCAGGCCGAAGCCGAGGCTGATGACGCCGAACACGACCAGAGCGCCGAGCGCACTCGCCGCGACGCGGCGCGTGAAGCCCTGGGAGCGGCCCGACACGAGCTGGATGCCGAACGCCAGCACGAGGCATCCGCCCATCCCGACCGCGAGCCACGCGCCCCGCCAGTCGTCGCCCGTGAAGAGTCCGACGACGACGCCGATGACGGCGGCGACGACCCAGACCGCGACGATGCCGCCGACCGTGCGGCGCGGGGCGAGTTCGGGAGCGGACACCGTCCCATTGTCGCGCACGACGCGCATCCGGCGCACGGCCGAGTCGGAACAGGGCTCGGCACGGGCGTACACTGATGCGCACGTCCGGAGGGAGGACGTTCGTGGCAGAGGTACTGGTTCTGAGCTCGACGCAGCCAGAAGATGCCGTCCTGCCCGCGCTCGAGCTGCTCAGTCACCGCGTCCGGCAGATCCCCGCCCAACCGGCGCAGCTCGTCAATGCGCCCCGCGCCGATGTCATCTTCGTCGACGCGCGCGCCGACCTCGTCGCGGCGAAGTCGCTGTGCAAGATCCTCACGACGACGGGACTGGATGCGCCGCTCGTGCTCGTCGTGACCGAAGGGGGCCTCACGGCCGTCTCTGCCGACTGGGGCATCGACGACGTCATCATCACGACGGCGGGGCCCGCGGAGATCGACGCGCGCGTGCGCCTCGCGATCGGACGCGCGACGGCAGAGCATGCGCCCGCGCGCGTGCACACCTCCGGCATCACGATCGACGAATCGTCGTACTCCGCGAAGCTGCGCGGCAAGCCGCTCGACCTGACGTTCAAGGAGTTCCAGCTCCTGCACTTCTTCGCGACGCATCCGTCTCGCGTCTTCACGCGCGAGCAGCTGCTGAGCGAGGTGTGGGGCTACGACTACTTCGGCGGCACGCGCACGGTCGACGTGCACGTGCGGCGCCTGCGTGCCAAGCTCGGCGACCTCGAGCAGCTCATCGGCACCGTGCGCAACGTGGGCTACCGCTTCACCGTCGCCGAAGACGACCAGGTGCCCGCGGCACCCGAGCGGGCGCCGGCAGAGGAACGCGGCATCCGCTGAAACGCGTGCGCAGGGCGGGGGTCGCCCTGCAATGATGAAGGCATGATGCAACACGAGGCCCTGGACGCGGGGCTCGGAGACGCAGACGATGACGACTTCGACTTCCGCGAGACGTTCGACGCGCAGCTTCCCGACAACCGGTATCTCGATCGCGAGCTGAGCTGGCTCGCGTTCAACCAGCGTGTTCTGGAGCTGGCCGAGGATCCGACCCTGCCCGTGCTGGAACGCGCGAACTTCCTCGCCATCTTCGCGAGCAATCTCGACGAGTTCTTCATGGTGCGCGTCGCGGGTCTGAAGCGTCGCATCATCACGGGACTCGCCGTGCCCACGAATGTCGGCCGCGCACCGCAGGAGGTGCTCGCCGACATCTCGGAGGATGCCCACGCGCTGCAGCTGCGTCACGCCGAGGTCTGGGCGCGCCTGGTCAAGCCCGCCCTGACCGACGCCGGTATCGAGATCGTCACGTGGGACGCCCTGGCCGAGGCGGACCGCGATCGGCTGTACGAGTACTTCCAGGAGCAGGTCTTCCCCGTCCTGATGCCGCTCGCCGTCGATCCGGCGCACCCGTTCCCCTACATCTCGGGGCTGAGCCTCAACCTCGCGATCCGCATCCGCAATGCCCGCACGGGGCGGCAGGAGTTCGCGCGCCTCAAAGTGCCGCCCATGCTCCCGCGCTTCGTCGAAGTGTCACGCGCCCGCGACCAGGTCGTCTACCTGCCGCTCGAAGTGCTCATCGCGCACCATCTCGAAGACCTCTTCCCGGGGATGGAGATCCTCGATCACCACGCGTTCCGCCTGACGCGCAACGAAGACGTCGTGATCGAAGAGGACGAGACCGAGAACCTCATCCAGGCGCTCGAGGCGGAACTTCTGCGCCGGCGCTTCGGCCCGCCCATCAGGCTCGAGATCACCGACGACATGGACGACGTGACGCTCGCGCTGCTGCTGGACGAGCTCGACATCACCGAGCAGGAGGTCTACCGCCTGCCCGGTCCGCTCGATCTGCGCGGGCTCTTCGCGCTGGGCGGCCTCGACCGTCCCGAGCTGCGCTATCCCCCGCACGTGCCCACGACGCCGATGGCCTTCCAGCCGGTCGAGCAGAACGGCAGGGCGGACATCTTCGCCGCGATCCGCAAGGCCGATGTGCTCGTGCACCATCCCTACGAGTCGTTCGCGACGAGCGTGCAGGCCTTCCTCGATCAGGCCGCGAAAGATCCGCACGTGCTCGCGATCAAGCAGACGCTGTACCGCACATCGGGCGACAGCCCCATCGTGCAGGCGCTCATCGACGCCGCCGAGGCGGGCAAGCAGGTGCTCGCCCTCGTCGAGGTCAAGGCGCGCTTCGACGAGGCGAACAACATCGTGTGGGCGCGCAAGCTCGAGAAGGCCGGCGTGCACGTCGTCTACGGGCTCGTCGGTCTGAAGACGCACTGCAAGCTCATGCACGTCATCCGCGAGGAAGAGGGCCGCCTGCGCTCGTACTCGCACATCGGCACGGGCAACTACAACCCCAAGACGAGCCGGATCTACGAGGACTTCGGCCTGTTCACGTGCGACGAGCAGGTCGGTCGCGATCTCACGCGCCTGTTCAACGAACTGAGCGGCTACGCGATCGAGAAGAAGTTCAAGCGGCTCCTGGTCGCACCCCTGCACCTGCGCAAGGGGCTCCTGCGCCTCATCGACAAGGAGCGCCGCAACGCCGAGGCGGGCAAGCCCTCCGGCATCCGGATCAAAGTCAACTCGATGGTCGACGAGCAGATCATCGACGCCCTGTATCGCGCGAGCCAGGCGGGCGTGCCCATCGACGTGTGGGTGCGCGGGATCTGCTCGCTCAAGCCCGGCGTCGCGGGCATGAGCGAGAACATCACGGTGCGCAGCATCCTGGGCCGGTATCTCGAGCACTCGCGGATCTTCGCGTTCCACAGCAACGGCGACCCGCAGGTGTACATCGGCAGCGCCGACATGATGCACCGCAATCTCGATCGGCGCGTCGAGGCGCTCGTGCGCGTCGCGGCACCCGCGCACATCGAGGAACTGACCGACCTGTTCGACCTCGCGATGGCCGACACGACGAGCTCGTGGCACCTCGGCGCGGACGGCGTGTGGACCCGCCACCACCTCGGCGAAGACGGCACGCCCCTGGTCGATCTGCAGGACAAGACCATGAGCACGGTGCAGCGCCGGCGCCGGGCGCGCGTGGTCCGATGACGCCCACCGCGGTGTACGCGGCCGGAGGCGTCGTGTGGCGGCTCGTCGACGGCAAGCTCAAGGTGCTCCTCGTCGCGCGTACGCGCTACCGCGACTTCAGCCTGCCCAAGGGCAAGGTGGATCCCGGCGAGATGCTCGCCGAGACGGCCGCGCGGGAGATCTTCGAAGAGACCGGCATCCGCGTCGTGCTCGGCGTGCCCGTCGGCGTCTCGAGCTATCGCCTGCCCAACAAGCGCCGCAAGATCGTGCACTACTGGGCGGCCGAGGCGACGGACGCGGCGATCCGGACCTCGGCCTTCGTGCCGAACAAGGAGATCGCCGGTCTCGAGTGGATCTCGCCCGCGAAGGCCCTCAAGCGCCTCAGCTATCCCGTCGACGTCGAGATCGTCGAGAACTTCATCCGGCTCGTCGAAGAAGGCGTCCTGCGCACCTTTCCGCTCATCGTGCTGCGGCACGCCAAAGCGCTCTCGCGCGACGAGTGGGACGGCGAGGACACGGACCGCCCGCTCTCCCCACGCGGCAAGAAGCAGGCCAAGGCCCTCGTCGGTCCGCTGCGGGCGTTCGGGCCGCGCAGGATCGTGTCGAGCCCGGCCGTGCGGTGCGTCTCGACGGTCGCTCCCCTCGCCAAGGCGCTCGATCGCGACGTCAGAACGTCGGATCTTCTGAGTCAGGATGCGTGGGAGAAGGGCGACTCCGACGCGCGGACGATCGTCGGGCAGCGTGTGCGGTCGCGCAAGCCCGCCGTCCTGTGCAGCCACGGTCCCGTGCTGCCCGAGATCCTGAGCGAGATGGCCCTCGCGACGGGAACCCTGCGGGGGTCGTACCTCGGGAGTGCCTCCGCGCTCGATCCCGGCGCGTTCTCCGTCGTGCACCTGCCGCTGGAGAATCCCGGATCGGGCATCGTCGCGATCGAGACGCACGAGCCGAAAGCCTGAAGCCCGTTCACCTGCTGTTCACCTTCTGAGCGGACTCTCTTAAGAGTCCACTCCTACGTTCAGTGCGTGCCCCGCACCGGGCACCCACCCGAAGCCCCTCATCACGGGCATCCATCTCTGAACACGTGAAGGATTCACACAGTGAAGATCTCCCGCATCGCCCAGGTGGGCGCTGTCGCCGCAGTCGCGGCCCTCGCCCTCACCGGCTGCGCAGCAAACGAGCCCGCCACCGGCGGTGACTCGACCGCGTCCGAGGGCGGCTCGTCGCTCACCGGCACGCTGAACGCCACGGGCGCTTCGTCGCAGGATGCCGCAGAGCAGGCCTGGATCGCCTCGTTCCAGACGGCGAACTCCGACGTCACCATCAACTACCAGGCCACGGGTTCGGGCGTCGGCCGCGACAACTTCCTCGAGGGTGCGAGCGATTTCATCGGCTCGGACCGCGCATACAACGACGATGAGATCTCTGCGGGCGGATGGGCCGGCAACGGCACCTGCACGACGGACGACATCGTCGAGGTCCCCGTCTACATCTCCCCCGTCGCCATCATCTTCAACCTAGAGGGCGTCGATTCGCTCAACATGACCCCCGAGGTCATGGGCGGCATCTTCAACGAGCAGATCACGAACTGGAACGACCCGGAGATCGCGGCGGACAACCCCGACGTCGAGCTGCCGGACCTGGCGATCTCGCCCGTCCACCGTTCGGACCCGTCGGGCACGAGTGAGACGTTCACGTCCTACCTCGAGGCCGTCGCGCCCGACGCGTGGCCGCACGAGGCGTCGGACGAATGGCCGCTCAACTCGGGCGAGGCCGCTCAGGGCACGTCGGGCGTCGTCGCCGCCGTCACGAACGGAAACGGCACGATCGGCTACGCCGACGCATCGCAGGCGGACGGTCTCGGCACGATCGCCGTCGGCGTGTCGGGCGAGTTCGTCCCGTACTCGTCGGAGGCCGCTGCCGCGCTCGTCGACTCCTCGCCTCTCGCGGAGGGTCGCGGAGACGGCGACCTCGTCTTCGAGGTCGACCCCGCCACGGCGCCGGCAGGTTCCTACCCGATCGCGCTCGTGAGCTACCTGATCGCGTGCCAGTCGTACGACGACGCGGCCACGGCCGACCTCGTCCGGGAGTACTTCACGTTCGTCACGAGCGCTGAGGGCCAGGACATCGCCGCGGATGCCGCGGGGTCCGCTCCGATCTCCGACTCGCTGCGCGACCGGCTGACCGCCGCGATCGACCTGATCGGCTGACCACAACTGCACACCGCAACGATGCCCCAGTCGCCGTCATACGGCGGCTGGGGCATCGCCTGGGTCGGCCCCGACCCGACCATCCCCCGACAGATCGTTGCGCGATGAGGAGACGATGACCACCGCAACCAAACCCCCAGCCACCCGGACGGGCACGCCGCGCCCCCGGCGCAGGCTGGGCGACGCCGTCTTCTCCGGGACCGCACTCGGCGCCGGCATCATCATCCTGGCCGTGCTCGCCGCGGTCACGGTCTTCCTGTTCGTCCAGAGCCTCCCGGCCCTGACCGAGGATCCCGCGGAGAACTCGATCCTGCGTGGCCGGAGCTTCGTGGAGTACGTCGCTCCGCTCGTCTTCGGAACCCTGTGGTCGTCCATTCTCGCGCTGATCTTCGCCGCCCCGGTCGCGATCGGCATCGCGCTGTTCATCTCGCACTACGCGCCGCGTCGCATCGCGTCGGTGCTGGGATACATCATCGACCTTCTCGCCGCGATCCCCTCGGTCGTGTTCGGCCTGTGGGGAGCGCTCACCTTCTCGGGGTTCATCCAGCCCTTCTACGTCTGGCTCAACGCCAACCTCGGCTGGATCCCGCTGTTCAGCGGCCAGGCGTCGGCAACCGGCCGGACGATCCTGACCGCGGCGCTGGTCCTCGCGGTCATGATCCTCCCGATCATGACCGCGATCTGCCGCGAAGTCTTCCTGCAGACGCCGAAGCTCCACGAAGAGGCCGCGCTGGCGCTCGGCTCGACGCGCTGGGAGATGATCCGCATGGCCGTCTTCCCGTTCGCACGCGGCGGCATGGTCTCGGCCGCCATGCTCGCGCTCGGGCGCGCGCTCGGCGAGACGATGGCCGTCACGATGGTCCTCTCGGCGTCCGGGGTCATCAGCTTCGAACTGCTCACCGCGACGAACCCGACACCGATCCCCGCGAACATCGCGCTGAAGTTCCCCGAAGCGCACGGCACGGGCGTCAGCGCCCTCATCGCCACGGGTCTCGTGCTGTTCATCGTCACGTTCGCCGTCAACGCCGCCGCGCGCTGGATCGTCAGCCGCCGGGCCGAGTTCTCGGGAGCGAACTGATGGCCGCGCCCATGACCACCGTCCGTGCGACGGCACCCGCGACGGTCAACACGCTGACCGCCGGTCAGCTCCCCAAGTGGTTGCCGTGGACGGCACTGGCCGTCACGATGGCACTGTCGTTCGTCTTCTTCGCCATCCTGAACATCGGCGAGGACGTCGGCGACTTCAACATCGCCGCGGCGCTCTTCGTCGGCTTCGTCCTGTTCGCGATCATCGTCATCGTGATGTCGAGCATCGTCGAAAGCCGCCGCCGCGCCGTCGACCGGCTCGCGACCATCCTGGTGAGCCTGGCCTTCGCGATCGCGCTCATCCCCCTCATCTCGCTGCTGTTCACGGTCGTCGTCAACGGCATCCAGCGCTTCGATCCCACGTTCTTCTCCTGGACGATGCGCAACGTGGTCGGTGAAGGCGGCGGCGGCCTGCACGCGATCTGGGGCACGCTCCTGGTCACGCTCGCCGCGACCGTCATCTCCGTGCCGATCGGTCTGCTCACCTCGATCTATCTCGTCGAGTACGGCCGGGGCCGGCTCGCGAAGGCCATCACGTTCTTCGTCGATGTGATGACCGGCATCCCGTCGATCGTCGCGGGTCTGTTCATCGTCGCGCTGTTCACGCTGATCATCGGACCCGGACGCTACATGGGCATCATGGGAGCCCTCTCGCTGACGGTGCTCATGATCCCCGTCGTCGTGCGCTCGAGCGAGGAGATGCTGCGTCTCGTGCCCAACGAGCTGCGGGAGGCGAGCTACGCCCTGGGTGTGCCGAAGTGGCTCACGATCGCCAAGGTCGTGCTGCCGACGGCGATCGCGGGGATCACGACGGGCATCATGCTCTCGATCGCGCGGGTCATCGGCGAGACCGCCCCGCTTCTGCTGACCGCCGGGTTCACCAACTCGCTGAACCTCAACCTGGTCGATCAGCCCATGATGACGCTGCCGGTCTTCGTCTACTCGCAGTTCTCCAACCCCGGCACCAATATCGACGCGGCCCTCGGGCGCGCGTGGGCGGGAGCTCTGACGCTCATCATCATCGTCATGGTGCTCAACCTGCTCGCGCGACTCATCGCCAAGCGGTTCGCCCCCAAGTTCGGCCGCTGAGCGGCATCCCGACCCGAAAGCCAACTGAGGAACCCACGTGTCCAAGAGCATCGAAGTCAGTGACCTCAACGTCTACTACAGCGACTTCCTCGCCGTCGAAGGCGTCTCGATCGATATCCAGCCGCGCAGCGTGACGGCGTTCATCGGCCCGTCCGGCTGCGGCAAGTCCACCTTCCTGCGCACGCTCAACCGCATGCACGAGGTCATTCCGGGAGCCCGGGTCGAAGGGCGGGTCCTGCTCGACGGCAACGATCTCTACGGACCGCACGTCGACCCCGTGGTCGTGCGCCGCCAGGTGGGCATGGTCTTCCAGCGGCCGAACCCCTTCCCCACGATGTCGATCAAGGAGAACGTGCTCGCGGGGGTCAAGCTCAACAACAAGCGGATGTCCAAGTCGGATTCCGACGCGCTCGTCGAGTCGGCGCTGCGCGGTGCGAACCTGTGGAACGAGGTCAAGGACCGGCTCGAGAAGCCCGGCTCGGGCCTGTCGGGCGGGCAGCAGCAGCGTCTGTGCATCGCTCGTGCGATCGCGGTATCGCCCGAGGTGATTTTGATGGACGAGCCGTGCTCGGCCCTGGACCCCATCTCGACCTATGCGATCGAGGAGCTCATCGGTGAACTGAAGAACGACTACACGGTCGTCATCGTGACGCACAACATGCAGCAGGCGTCGCGCGTGTCGGACAAGACGGCGTTCTTCAACATCGCCGGCACGGGCAAGCCCGGCAAGCTCATCGAGTACGACGACACCCGCACGATCTTCACGACGCCGGCGGTCAAGGCCACCGAGGACTACGTCTCCGGCCGCTTCGGCTGAGCCCCAGGCCCCACCCACACGCTCATCGCGTAGCGCGCCCGCACCCACCCGGTCACCGCCAAGCGCGACCGCACCCACCGCTCATCGCGTAGCACGACCGCACCCACCGGTCATCGAGTAGCGCGAAGCGCGTATCGAGATGCCGGTCAGTCCCGCGGCGACAGCAGGTACGCGTTGAACGCCGCCGTGAGCTCGCCGTCGACCTCGAACTCGACCGCGTCGATCGCGAGCACGGGCACCGCGAGTCGCACGCTCGAGACGAGCCACGCGGCATCCGCTGTGGCGAGGGCTCCCATCGCGATCAGCTCATAGCCCGTCTCGTACCCCTGCCGCTCGAGGTGTTCGAACAGGCTCAGCTGCGTCGTCCCCTGCAGGATCGATCCGTTGGGGGGCGGCGTGAGGAACCGGTCGCCGTGCCGCAGGATGAGCGACGCCGTGGGCGCCTCGAGCACGTACCCGTCGGTCGTGACGAAGATCGCGTCGTCGGCGCCGCGCCTGCGCGCTTCGCGGATCGCCGCCATATTGACGGCGTACGACAGCGTCTTCGCTCCGAGCAGCAGCCACGGAGCGCGATCGGGCACGCTGCTGTCGTATCCGCGGTCGAGGGTCACGACGCGCACACCTCGCTCGCGGACGCCGGTGTTGTCGGGTGCATCGGCCGCCGTGACCCACGCGGTCGGGGCGGGACCGTGCTCGACGCCGCGACTGAGGATGAGCTTGATGACGGCTTCGCCTTCGCTCGGGCAGTGCTCGGCGGCGACCACGACCGCCTGTCGCCACTGGTCGACGTTCGGGTACGGCAGGTCGCACACGTGCGCGGAGTGCGCGAGGCGCTCGAGGTGCGCCGTGACCTCTTGCGGGTGGCCGTCGACGATGCCGATCGATTCGAAGACCCCGTCGCCGCGCTGCGTGCTGAGCTCTCCGATGCTGAGCGCGGGCGCCGATGGTTCGACCTCGCGGAAGGTCGCGGAGAAGTCCGCACGGGTGTCTTCGGATGCCGCGGGGTCGATCACGAGCGCGAATCGCCAGGTCATGCCCTGAAGCCTACGGCCAGGGAATACCCCTCGTCGCGCCTCGGTTACACTTGATCGGCCGGGCCGCAGTAACCCCGGGCTCCATCTTCTGCCGCTACGAGCGGCCTCGCGCCGAGAGGCGTTCTGCGGCCCGGCACTTATCTTCTCCGGCGCCGCTTCGGCCGGCATCCGGTTCGCCGTCGTCAGACGAGTGCGTCGCGCCGCCACAGCGCAGCGGCTGCCACGAGGTCGGTGGCGTACGTCGACAGGCGCAGAGCGCGCGTCGTGAAGGCCGAGGCCCGTTCGGGCTCGGTCTGCTCGTAGTCGTCGGCGAGGTGCGTCGCTCCCGACGCGTGCACGCGGCAGAACGCGGCCGCGCGGTCGAGCGCGACGGCGAAGTCCCCCTCGAACAGGCCGCGCAGGATCGTGTCGATGAGCGCGACGAGCTCGTCGGGACCCGCCGGTGCGGGTGCGCCCGCGACGACCGGATCGGCCGAGCCGATCTCGACCCGTCCGCGGTCGTACAGCAACGCCGCCGTGTGGGGATCGTCGTGGATCATGAGCTGCAGCAGGTACAACCGCCACAGCGCTCCGGGCAGCGACTTCGCGGGAGACCGCGACCACAGCTCGGCGATGTCGTCGATCCCGTGCTGCGCCGTGAACGCCACGAGGCGGTCGACGACGGCGCCCGAGGTGTCGGTGCGCGCCCGCGCGAGCAGGCCCTGCGCGGTCGAATGGGCGACGCGCGAGACCTCGGCGGGGTCTTCCGCGGCGAAGAGCCGGTCGAAGAGCTCGGCGGGCCGCCGCACGGGCTTGTGGAAATCCCTCGACGCGTCGCTCACCCGATCAACGCTACCCGCGCCACCGGGCGGTCAGGTCTGATTGATGCGGATGTGGTTGCCGCTGGGGTCGCGGAACGCGCAGTCGCGCGGGCCCCAGTCCTGGGCGATGGGCTCCTGCAGTACTTCGGCGCCCGATGCCCGCAAGCGCTCGAATGTCGCGTCGAGATCGTCGGTCGAGAAGACGTAGGGTCCCGGCCCCGAGCCCTTGACGACGAGTCGCTGCAGGGCGTCGCCGTCGTCGGGCGAGCGCCCTGCGGTGGGATCGGACACGACGACGGCGACACCGGGCTGGCCGGCGAAGCCGAAGCTCACCCAGCGGTGGCCGTCGTAGGAGACGTCGTTGACGATCTCGAGGCCGAGACCGTCGCGATAGAACGGCACCGCGGCGTCGACGTCGTCGACCGTGATGGGGCAGTAGGCGAGATGGACTGTCATGGATGCCACGCTAGAACCCCTCGCCAGCCGGTGCTTCTCGGATCGTGCTCGATCCTCAGACGTAGCGGGCGGGCCGGGTGAGGATCTTCGCGACGCACAGCGGCATCGCCTCGGCCGCGTCGTGCGGGTGTGCGCGATACGCGCTCGGAGTCTCGCCGACGATCTCGGTGAAGCTCGAGCTGAACGACCCGAGCGATGTCGCGCCGACGGCGGTACAGGCATCCGTCACGCTCGTTCCTCGCCGCAGCAGCGCCATCGCCCGCTCGATGCGGCGTGTGATCAGGTAGGCGTAGGGCGTCTCGCCGTAGGCCGCCTTGAACTCGCGCGAGAAGTGCGCGGGAGACATGTGGGCTCGCGCGGCCATCGTGGGCACGTCGAGGGGCTCGGCGTAGGCACGATCGATCAGGTCTCGCGCGCGGCGCAGGTGCGCGAGCGTGTCGATGGTGAGGACGCCGGATGCCACGCCCCCACGCTAGTCGCAGGGTCAGACCGTCGGAATCGCGACGATCGGGTCGGTCGTCGGCTCGCCGTTCGCGGAGCCGCCGGCCTGCTCGACGGTGACGGCGATCGTGTCGCCCTCTTCCAGGTCTCCCGTGAGGAGCACCGTGGTCTGTTCGCCCTCGGGGTCGAAGACCCCGGCCGAGATGGCCGCCCCGCCTTCGCGGACGAACCAGAGTTCGAACGTGTCGTCGGACTCGATGGGCGGCAGGCCCTCGGTGACGAGCACGGCGCTTCGCAGCGACTCCGACCAGTGCGCCGTCGCGACTCCCCCGTCGACGATGTCGACCGTCGCGGACTGGGCGTCCGGTGCCGCCTTGATCTCGGCGAGCGCGATGACCGCGGGAGGCCTGTTGACCCATTCGTTGATGCTCACGGCGCCGAAGCCGAGCACGACGAGCACGACGAGCGACGCGGCGAGACCCAGCAGGCCACGGGTCCAGTTGCGCCGCGAGACCGTCTGGATCGCAGCTGTCGTCGGCGGAGGCTCGTCCGAGCCGCGCGCGGGCGGCCGATCGGGCCCCGCGGCCTGGAGGAGACCGGTGAACGTCAGGGTGTCCGTGCGCGGCTCCGGCTCCGGTTCGGGCGCGGGCGCCGGTTCGGGCGACGGGACGGCTTCGGCCGTCGCCACGACCTCGGTCTGGGTCTCGATCTCGGCGTTCGGCGCCGCCTCGGTCGCGATCCCGGTCTCCGTCTCGACCCCGGTCTCGGTCTCGACGTCGGGCGCAGCCTCAGTCTCGATCCCGGTCTCAGTCTCGGCGCCGGGCGCCGCCTCGGTCTCGATCCCGGTCTCAGTCTCGACCCCGGTCCCGGTCTCGGCCTCAGCGTCGGCGTCGGTCTCGGTGAACGTCACCGTGTCGGTCTCGGTCGTCGGCGCTGCCTCGGGTTCGCGTACGACCGCCGGTCCGAGCGCGACGTCCGGTCCAAGTGCGACATCCGGTCCAAGTGCGACATCCGGTCCAAGTGCGACATCCGGGCCGAGCGCAGACCCCGGTCCAAGCGCAACCCCCGGGCCGAGCGCGACGTTCGGCCCGAGGCCCGTCTCGAGCTCAGGAGCGGCGACGGACTCGACGACGGCGCGGTGCACCGGCAGGGGCGGGCGCGGCGGAAGCCCTTGCGGCAGGCCGTTGATCCGCGCGAGCAGCGTCGAACGCATCGTCAGCGGCGGTGCCACGGTGTCGGTGTCGCCGGCGAGGGCGGCCGCGGTCGCGGCATCCGCATCCACGATCGAAGACCATTCGGGGTGCTCCGCGAGCGCCGCTCGGAAGGCCGTGAAGTCCTCCCGCGACAGGGCGCCGAGCGCGTAGCCGGCCGAGAGCTCGGCGAATTCCTGCTCGTTCACGACGTCACCCCCAGGTGCATCCTCAGTCGCGACAGGCCGTCGCGCATTCTCGTCTTGATGGTTCCGAGCGGTGCTCCCACGAGCGCCGCGATCTCGCTCTGAGAGTAACCGCCGTAATAGGCCAGGATCAGCGCCTCGCGCTGTGCTTCGGGCAGCTCGGCGAGCGCCGTCGCGACACGTCGACCTTCGAGCCGGAGCTCGACCTGTTCGGCCACCGAGTCGTGGGCGACCCCGAGGTCGCGCAGACCCGCACGCACGTCGCGATCGCTCGACGCCTGCGACGCTCGCACGCGGTCGACCGCTCGGCGGTGTGCGATCGTGAGGACCCACGATCTGCCTTGTCCTCTGTTCGGAGCGAACCGCCCGGCGGATTGCCAGATCTCGAGGAAGACCTCTTGCAGCACCTCTTCGCTCTGCGCGCGGTCGACGAGCACCCGCACGATGAGTCCGAAGACGCGCGGCGACAGCAGATCGTAGAGCCGTGCGAAGGCCGATTGGTCCCCCGCGGCGACGCGCTGCAGGAGCTCGCCGACGCGATCCACGGCGCCCGTGCCACCCTCGGGCACGTCGATACCGTCGATCACCATGTCCACCAGCATGCCGCATTCACCTGCCTCTTCCCCGCCCGGTTGCGTCATCCGAAGGTGAAGGAGTACGCCTGCACTCCCGCCGACACCTCGAGGTCGAGCACGGCTCGGTCGCCGTCCGCGCCCTCGACGACGGCATACGAGCGCGGCGTGCCCGCCACCTCGACGACGCGCACCGCCCCGCCGTCGAGGCGGACGCGCACCTCGCCCTCGCCCGCGAGCACCATCCGCACATCACTCGCTCGGAAGTCCAGCCGGATGCTGCCACCCGAAGCCGTCGCGGGCGTCGCGTACTGCGTCTCGATCCGCCAGTCGCCGTCGAGCGCGAATGAGTCCGCCGGCTGCGCGTCGGGCAGGCCGTACGTGCCCTCGCCCGCGCGGTAGGGCGCGGGTCCGGCGAAGTTGACGTCCTTCGACGAGCCGAGGAACGTCTCTCGCGTGAGTGCGCCGCTCTCGGGCGTCGCATCCTCGACGTCGGTCGACGCGGGCAGTTCGACACCGGGATCGGCCTGGGTCAGCAACTCGCGGATGAGCTGCTCGGTCGCGGCGTAGTTGCCCTCGCCGAACGCGATGTGGCGCACGGTTCCCTCGGCGTCGATCAGGTAGTGGGCCGGCCAGTACCGGTTGCGGTAGTTGGTCCACGTCGACAGGTCGTTGTCGAGGCCGACCGGGTAGCTGATGCCGAAATCCTCTGCGCCTGCCGCAACGTTGGCGGCATCCTTCTCGAACGCGTACTCGGGCGAGTGGATGCCGACGACCCGCAGTCCCGCGTCGCGATACGCGTCGTCCCACGCGACGACGTGAGGGATGCTGCGCTGACAGTTGATGCACGAGTACGCCCAGAAGTCGATCAGCACGACCTCTCCACGCAGGTCGTCGAGGTCGACCGCCGCGCCGCCGGGCGTGTTGAGCCAGGTCTCGATTCCCCGGATGCCGGGGGCCGTGCCGCACGACTCCAGTTCGGTCGCGCCGTTCGAGCACCGGTCGAGGTCTCTGTTCTCGTCGGTGACGAGCCCGCCGAGGTCGAGTGCACGTCGCGCGTCGGGGTTGTCGGTGAGCTCGCGCTGGATGCCCGCCGTGTAGTCGGGCACGAGTCGCTGCAAAAGCTGCGGCACGTTGAAGACGAGGCCGACGGCGAGCGCCAGCATCGCGACGCCGGCCGCGATGCGCAAACCGCGCTCACGGGAGCGGAAGGCACGGATGCGCTCGATCAGGCCCCGGCCGGCGAGCGCGAAGAAGAGGAGCGGCACAGCGACCCCGATCGCGAACGAGATCGTGAGGGCGACGGTGTCGAGGCCGATCCGTCCCGTCGAGCCCGCGACGATGATGGCCGCCAGCACGGGGCCGGCGCACGGCACGAAGACGGCGCCGAGGGCGAGTCCGACACCGTACCCGTTGCCGCGGTTGCGCACTTCGGTGCGGCGCGCAAGCTTCTGGAAGGGCTTCTCGAGCAGCTGCTCGATCCGCGGGACGAGCAGGCCCGTGCCGATCAGCACGAGAGCGGCGATACCGATCCAGCGCAGGACGTCCTGCGGGAGGCCGAGCGCGCCGAGGATCAGCGAGCCGACGAGCGTCACGAGGGTGAAGCTCGTGACGAGTCCCGCGATCACGAAGTACGGCCTCCACCGGGATGCCGGGATGGGCTCGCCGTCGAAGCGCGCCGACTGAGCGCCGCCGGTGAGGAAGATGACCGGCAGCACCGGCAGGATGCACGGCGAGATGCCCGTGATCAGTCCCCCGAGCAGACCGATGATGATGAGCGACATGCCTCTCCCCTGTTCGGGGCTTGTTCGCTCTCGGTGCGCGTTCGGATTGGGTGAATGCACTCAGACGCCGCGGAGGAATTCGTCCCATCCGATGCGCGCAGGGCTGCGAACACTTCATGTACGTCGCCTACCGGCGGCGGGATCAGACACATGGAGGATGTCATGCTCAGCAGCAAGAAGAAGATCTCGGCGGGCCTCGCGTTCGCGTTCGGTGCGGCGATCGCCCTGTCGGGTTGTGCGATGGGCGGCGACACGGCCGAACCGGCCGAAGAGATGTCGACGCCCACGATGGAGGAGTCCGCGCCGGCGATGGAGATGGACCCCGCCGCCAACCTCGTCGGCCCCGGCTGTGCCGATTACGCCGAGGCCGTGCCCTCCGGCGATGGGTCGATCGAAGGAATGTCGATGGATCCGGTCGCGGTGGCGGCATCCAACAATCCCATGCTGACGACGCTCGTCTCGGCCGTCAGCGGCCAGCTCAACCCCGAGGTCGACCTCGTCGACACGCTCAACGGCGACGAGTTCACGGTGTTCGCGCCCGTCGACGACGCGTTCGCGATGATCGACGCGGCAACGATCGAGACTCTCAAGACCGACTCCGAGATGCTGTCGTCGATCCTCACGTATCACGTGGTTCCGGGCCAGATCGAACCTGCCGACATCGCCGGCATGCACACGACCGTGCAGGGCGCCGACGTCGAGGTGACGGGCGAAGGCGACATGTGGATGGTCAACGACGCCAACGTGATCTGCGGCGGCGTCCAGACCGCGAACGCGACCGTGTACCTCATCGACGCGGTGCTGATGCCGCCCGCTGAGTGACGAGCATCCGGCCGCGTGGGTGCGGCCGGGCGATGAAGCCGCCGGTGCGCCTGGAGAGTCCTCGCCGGCGGCTTCGTCGTGCGCGGAAGGGCCTGTCGGCGAAGTAGGCTGGAGGTCACGGGCCTCTAGCTCAGTCGGTAGAGCATCGGACTTTTAATCCGCGGGTCGTGGGTTCGAGCCCCACGGGGCCCACTCTTCTTCGATCGCCGCGATCCCACCCTCGAGGGGATCGCGGCGTTTTCCGTTCCGCATGTCGGTTCGCGTGCCGGTCGTCGTGACTTGATCGACGTCAAGGCGCACCCTCTGCCCACCCCGTAGCCTAGGCATCGAAGACCAGGATAATTCCCTGGTCACACCCCGAGCCGGGGCCAGACGAGAGGAACAATCATGACGGACATGACGCAAACCACCCACACTCTTCTGCGTGCGGAAGGCTTCTCGTGCCCGTCGTGCGTCACCAAGATCGAGAAGCAGATCGGCAGGCTCGACGGCGTCGAGAACGTGACGGTGCACTTCGCGTCGGGGCGCGTGGAAATCGACCATGACGAGACGAAGAGCACGGTCGAGGATCTGATCGCGGCTGTCGACAAGGCCGGCTACACGTCGAAGGCCTCTGCGTTCTGACCGAACAGCCTTCCACACATGTCATCCCCGCGTCGAAAGGCGGCACACTCGTGAACGCGCTGCGCAAATGGCGGTACGGCAACTGGTTCATTCCGGCTGTTTCGGGTCTTCTCATCCTCGTCTCGTTCGGCATCGAGAATCTGCTGGGCGGCGCCTGGAACACGACCCTGAGCCCGCAGTGGTGGATCGACGCGGGTGAGCATGCCCACGGCTCCGGCCACGTATTCACGCTCGCGAACGCATTCATGCTCGCGGCCGCGGTCGTCGCGGGCTACGGCATCGTCGTGAAGGCTGTGCGTGCGCTGCTGGTGAAGTTCATCAGCATCGACCTGCTGGTATCGATCGCGGCGATCGGCGCGACACTCATCGGCAACTTCTGGGAAGCTGCCGCCGTGACCTTCCTCTTCGCGATCGGTCACGCGCTCGAGGCGGGCACGATGAACAAGACCCGTGCCGCGCTCGCTGAGCTCGTCGCGGTCGCGCCCGACGTGGCGGTCGTCATGCGCGACGGAGACCAGGTCGAGGTCGCAGCGCATCAGGTGCGCATGGGCGAGATCGTGCTCGTCAAGAACGGGGCGAAGGTTCCCGTCGACGGGCAGGTGGTGTCGGGAACGGGAGCAATCGACGAGGCCTCGATCACGGGTGAGTCGATTCCGGTGGAAAAGACCAGATCGGACCATGTGTTCGCGGGCACGATCTCGCGGGGCGGGTTCTTGCAGGTGTTGGCGACGGGCATCGGTGCGGACACGACGCTTGCGCGCATCATCCACCGCGTCGAAGAGGCGCAGGATGCGAAAGCGAAGACGCAGGCGTTCATCGACCGCTTCTCGAAGTGGTACACCCCGGCCGTCGTGGTGCTGGCGCTTGCGGCCGGCCTCATCTCGGGCGACGTCGTGCTTGCACTGACGCTGCTCGTGATCGGCTGCCCCGGCGCCCTCGTGATCTCGATTCCGGTGGCGATCGTGGCCGGCATCGGCCGTTCGGCACGCAACGGCATTCTCATCAAGGGTGGCGAATACCTCGAGACGTCCGCCAAGATCTCGGCCGTCGCGGTCGACAAGACGGGCACACTCACCGAGGGCCGCCCGGAACTCACCGACATCATCGTGCTCGACCCTTCCGCGGATCGAGCGGAGGTGCTGCGATGGGCTGCCGCCGCAGAGGCCGGGTCCGAGCATCCACTCGCCCGCCCGATTCTCGACAGTGCGCGAGATGAAGGGGTCGCGCCCGAGGGCGTCCCGGGCTCGGTCACACCGGTCGTCGGGAAGGGGATCGTGGCCGACGTCGAGGGCCGGAGGGTGCTCATCGGCAATGCCCCGCTGCTCGCGCAATACGGTGTGCCCACCGAGGCGGGGGCACGTGCGGCGGCGAACGAACTCGCCACCGCAGGCAAGACCCCGATGATCGTCGCGGTCGATGAAGCGGTGCTCGGAGTGATCGGTGTCGCAGACACCATTCGCGAGGATGCGCCGGAGATGATCCGGCGCTTGCACGCCAGCGGTGTGCACAAAGTCGTGATGCTCACGGGAGACACACGGCTCGTAGCCGAAGCCATCGGCCACGCAGTCGGGATCGACGAGATCCACGCATCGCTGCTCCCCGAAGACAAACTCGACGCCGTGGCGCGGTTGCAACGCGACGGACACACCGTTGCGATGGTGGGAGATGGCGTGAACGATGCCCCCGCGCTCGCCACAGCCGACATCGGGGTGGCGATGGGCGCAGCCGGATCCGCCGTGGCTGTCGAGACCGCCGACATCGCGCTCATGGGCGACAACCTCTTGAAGCTGCCCGAGGCGATCGGACTGGCCAAGCGCACCGTGACCGTGATGCGGCAGAACATCTGGGTTGCACTCGTCACCGTCATCGTGTTGCTCGTCGGCGTCTTCGCGGGTGGTGTCACGATGGCAGTAGGCATGCTCGTGCATGAGGGATCGGTGCTCATCGTGATCTTGAATGCGATGCGGCTACTGCGAAACACCCGCGGAACCACGACCATGCCCAAGAGCGAGCGCACACGATCTGCGCGGACTCGTTCTGAGCACACAAGAGGCACGACAGCACGCAGTTCATCCCGGTGAGAGCAGAAGGCGGATATGTCTGTGAATGGATCAACCGATGAGCATGAGGAACAGCCGGACCTCTGTGTGACGCGTGTCCCGCTGTTTCACGGATTGACCCATGCCCAGCAGGTGGAGGTCGCGGCTTTTGCACGCACGCTCCGACTGGATGCTGGCGAGCAGGCCTACGCGGCAGGTTCCGACGTGTCGCAGCTGATGGTCGTCCACACGGGTGAGGTCAAGGTCTCCCGCACGAGTGCGGCGGGGCACGAGCAGGTGATTCGCGTGCTCGGTCCCGGGGAGTTCATCGGAGAATCGGCGTTCCTCACCGGAGCTTCGCCGGACCATTCAGCACAAGCGCTCGTGGGCACCGAACTCTGCGTCTTTCGTCATGCCGACCTCGGTCGCCTCGTCGAGAAGCATCCGAGTATCGGACTGCGGATGCTGCAGGGGGTGAGCAAGCGCTTGGATGACACGGAAGCACGGCTCGCATCCGTCATATCGGGGAATGTCGGTTCCCGCCTGGCGGACTACCTGCTGTCGCTACCTGCGAAGCCAGGGCCGCGAGGCACCATCGAGGTCACACTGCCCCTGGCGAAGAAGGACATCGCCTCGCTTCTGTCCACCACCCCGGAGTCGCTCAGCCGGCAGCTTCGCAGACTCACCGACGCCGGTGTGATCTCGCAGCAGGATCGGGGTCCGATCACGATCTCTGACGTGACGGCGCTCAGCGCACTGTCCACGCTCACGAAGAAGGACTGAGGGCGTTTCCGTGCCCGCACAGACCGTCAGCCCGCCCACCCGAGAATCGCCGCGTGCAGCTTCACTGACACTGGCGTTCCTGCGCAGTCGCAAGCTCATGATCTTCGTGATGATCGGATTGACCACCGGGGTGGTGCTCTGGGTGGCCGGCCTGACGACAGCGCTCGCCGTCACCGCCTACCTGGTGCTCGGCATCGTGATCGCCATCACTGCGGTCGACATGGTCCGCCATCTGATGCGCGGGCGATGGGGGCTCGACATCCTCGCGGTCATCGCCATGATCGCCACCCTTGCGGTGCAGGAGTATGTCGCGGGGCTCATCATCGCGTTGATGCTCACAGGAGGCGAAGCACTGGAAGACCTGGCCGCGCGCCGCGCAAGCCGTGAACTGGACCAGCTGCTGAACCGAGCCCCCGCGTTCGCAGGGCGAATCGACCCCCGCACCGGCGAAGTCGCACGCGTCGCGGTCGAAGAGGTCGAGGTCGGCGACGAGCTGCTGGTGCGCTCCTCGGAGATCCTCCCCGTTGACGGGGTGCTGTTGTCCGATCACGCCACGATCGATGAATCGTCGGTGACGGGTGAGCCGATCCCGGTGAGCTATCGCTCGGGGGACCCCGTGCTCTCAGGCACGGTGAACGGCACCGCGAGTTTCACGATGCGCGCGCAGAAGGTGGCGGCCGACTCGAACTACGCCTCGATCGTGCGACTGGTCGAAGAAGCCGTGGACTCCCGCGCGCCGATGGTGCGGCTCGCCGACCGGTACGCGGTCCCGTTCACCATCGTCTCGCTGCTCATCGCGGGCATCGCCTGGTTCCTCAGCGGGGACCCGGTGCGATTCGCCGAAGTGCTCGTGGTGGCGACACCGTGCCCGCTGCTCATCGCCACCCCGGTCGCATTCATGGGCGGCATGAGCTCGGCCGCAAAGCTGAACGTCATCATCAAAGACGGTGGAGTCCTAGAGGTGCTCGCCCGAGTCCGTTCGGCCGCGTTCGACAAGACCGGCACGCTGACGCAAGGCAATGCAGACGTGGTGGATATCCACCCGGCATCCCACACGGCGCGCGAGACGCTTCGGCTCGCAGCTGCCGCTGAGCAGTACTCCGTGCACGTGTTCGCTGACCCGATCGTGGCAGCGGCGAAAGCACAGCAGCTCGATCTGCCTGAAGTGGCGGACGCCGACGAGGTGGCGACGAACGGTGTGCTCGCTTCCCTGGCCGACGGCAGCGTGGTGCGCGTCGGGAAACCGGCGTTCATCGAGGAGGTCGCCGGGCCGGTCGTCCGCCCCACGCTGCAGGCCGGGGAGACCGCCGTGTACGTGTCGGTGGGAGCCGAACTGGCGGGGGTCATCATCTTGTCCGACCCGATTCGACCGCACGCGGCAGAGACCGTGTCTCGTCTTCGCGACGGCGGTGTGACAGAGATCGCGATGGTGACCGGCGATGTCGCGGCGACGGCGGAGTCCGTCGCTCATACGGTGGGCATCGACTCGGTTCACGCTGAGACGACGCCACAGACCAAGGTCGAGATCATCCAGGCCATGCGACCGCGGCCCGTGCTCATGGTCGGCGATGGGATCAATGATGCCCCCGTGCTGGCAGCCGCTGACGTGGGTATCGCCATGGCGGGCCGAGGGGCGACCGTCGCGAGCGAGTCAGCAGCGGCGGTGATCACCTCCAACGAGATCGCGCGCGTGGCGGACGTCGTCCATGTCTCACGCCGAACCGTGCACATCGCGTTGCAGTCGATCTGGATGGGCATCATCATCTCGGTCGGCCTGATGCTCGTTGCCGCATTCGGCTACCTGCCCGCGGTGGCAGGTGCCCTCCTGCAAGAGATCGTCGATCTCGTCGCGATCTTGTCGGCCCTGCGGGCACGGCGAGCACACAATGGGACGCAGCGAGACCGTTTGGACTCACGGCGCACGGCAGCACGTGCTGTGATGGACACGTGAACATGCCCCAGAACGCGCTCTCGCTGACCATCGTCGGCACCCCCGACTTCGGCAGCGAGATCCTGAAATCGTTGTACCGTCTCACGGGGCGTTCGACCGTCGAGCTGCGACGAGCGATCCGCGACGGCGAGCCGGTCTACACCGCCGCCCTGTTCGGCAACGACCACATCCACGTCGTGCCCCGGCTCGAGAAAGCCCTCGACTACCTGCAGGGACTCGGGGTGCCCTTCGCCGTGCACGAATGGGTCGACGGTGAGCGCGACGAGATCTCGATCGAGGTCATGCGGGAGATCATCGAAGCGGCCGGCGGCGAATAGTCGAGGGCTTCGACACGGCCCCCGGACGAACGCCCCGGATGCACCTGCCGCTTGGTTCGACGCAGACCGATGTCGGAGGTGTGTTCTAGTGTTGGCGCATGGAAGATGAAGCCGAGCTCGTACATCTGGATCGGGTGGATCGGGTGGTCGAGGTCGATGGGATGGTCGCGGTGTTCACCGCGGAGCGCTATGTGGTGATCGATCGGTTGCGGGTGGCGGCGATGTCGGATGCTGCGCAGTATGGTGCCGGTCTTGCCGGGGTCGCGGAGCGTTCGGTGCGTCTGGAGCTGGCCGCGGCGTTGCGGATCACCGAGCATGCCGCCGAGCGCCTCATGGTCCGTGCCGATGCCCTGGTGCACCGGTACCCGGCCGCGTTGACCTCTCTGGGGGCTGCCCGGATCAGCGAGCAGCATGCCGCGGTGCTGGTGGACCTGCTCGATCCCCTCGACCTTGTCCTGCGTGAGGCCCTCACCGCCCGCGCGGTCACCCTGGCCGAAACACAGCCGGTGGGGGTGTTTCGCCGCAAACTCCGTGACCTCATCGAAACCGACCGGCACACCACGTTGACCGAACGGCACACGGTCGCGCTGCGGCAACGGCATGTGCGTGTGGAGACCGTTGATGACGGGATGGCGTGGTTGACCGCGTACCTTCCCGCCGTCGAGGCCCACGCCATCCACGGGCGGGTCACCGCGATCGCCAAGACCCTGGGCGGTGATAACGATGACCGGTCCCTGGATGAGCGCCGCGCCGATGCGCTGTGCGACCTCCTCATCGACGGGGACACCACCACCCACCCCGACAGTGCCCGCGGGATCCGGCCCACCGTCGTGGTGACCGTCCCGGCGTTGGCGCTGCTGGGCACCGGGGAGGACAGCGTCCCGGCGACCGTGGAGGGAATCGGGCCGATCCCGATCGAGCGGGCACGCGAACTGTGCGGGAGCGCGGACGGGTGGATGCGGGTCCTCACCCACCCCGAGACGGGCATGGTGCTCTCCGTCGGTCGCCGGCAATACCGGCCCCCGAAATCACTGCGGAAGCTGGCCGCGTGGCGAGCGGACCGCTGCATGGCCCCCGGATGCGGGATCCCCGCCTGGCGATGCCAGATCGACCACTCCATCGCTTGGGAACACGGCGGAACCACCGCCCTGACCAACCTCGCCCCCCTATGCACCGGCCACCACACCATCAAGCACCACGGCCGATGGGCCCTCACCCAGAGGTGCAACGGGACCATCGAGTGGACCTCACCCACCGGCCGAAAATACCTCGTCGAACCCGAACGACGCACCCCCACCTTCCACCCGAACAACGAACCCGCCCCCTTCTAACGCACGACCCCCGAGCCTGCCGAAGGGTCGGTCCCCGAGCCTGCCGAAGGGTCGGCCCCCGAGCCTGCCGAAGGGTCGGCCCCCGAGCCTGCCGAAGGGTCGGCCCCTGAGCCTGCCGAAGGGTCGGCCCCTCAGCCTGCCGAACGGCCGGCCCCTGAGCCTGCCGAAGGGTCGGCCCCTGAACCCGCCGAAGGGTCGCTCCCCGAGCTGCCGAAGGGTCGCTCCCCGAGCCTGCCGAGAGCCGACCCCCGAGCCTCCCGAAGACCAGCCGCTGAGCGCGCCGGCCCGCGCGTCACGCGCCCGATTCGGCGAGCTCAGCCCCCGCGTGCGCAAGCTCCGCGAGCGCGGCTTCGGTCGATTCCGGCGCGACGCCCGCGACGAGATCGGTGAAGATCCGTACGCGGCGCCCGACGGCGATCGCGTCCAGCGCAGAGGCCCGCACGCAGTGATCCGTCGCGATCCCCGTGACATCCACCTCGAGCACACCGTGCTCCTCCAGCAACCGCGCGACGGTGTGGCCGTCCTCGGTCTCGCCCTCGAAAAGGCTGTAGGCCGGGCGGCCCTGCCCCTTCTTGACGTGGTGGGTGACAGCATCCGTCGTCAGCCCGGGGTCATAGTCCGCACCCGCCGTGTCCGCCACGCAGTGCACCGGCCACGAGTCGACGAAGTCGGGTTCGGCTCCGAAGTGACCCCCGTTGTCGCTGTCGGCATCGTGCCAATCGCGCGAGGCGACGATCAGGGCGTACTCCCCCGCGTGTGCGGCGAGATGTCGGGAGATGCCCTCGGCGACGGCGTCACCACCGGTCACGCCGAGGGCGCCTCCCTCCGTGAAGTCGTTCTGAACGTCGACGATGAACAGCGCCTTGCTCATGAGTCGAGCGTACGCCGGTACTCCTCGCGTGTCAGGGCATGCCCGTCATCGCCCACGAGTTCGTCACCCGCCTGCTCGGCATCGACCGACGCTGCTCCCGACCCGCCGACGCCCACGGGCTCCGGCTTGCGCGACAGCTTCGACGGCCACCAGATCGCCGGCCCGATGTCGTACGACAGGGC
Source organism: Microbacterium sp. NPDC055910 (assembly GCF_042271185.1). NCBI lineage: Bacteria > Bacillati > Actinomycetota > Actinomycetes > Micrococcales > Microbacteriaceae > Microbacterium > Microbacterium sp. NPDC055910. The sequence continues at coordinate 17,088 of NZ_JBHJZS010000016.1, read as the reverse complement.
GGGCACGAGCAGCGAGCGCACGATGAAGGTGTCGATCAGCACACCGAATGCCACGATGAACGCGATCTGCGCGAGGAACAGGATCGGGATGACCCCGAGCGCCGCGAACGTCGCCGCGAGCACGAGCCCGGCTGAGGTGATGACGCCACCGGTCGCCACCAGCCCGCGCAGGATGCCTCGCCGTGTCCCATGCACGAGAGACTCCTCGCGCACCCTCGACATCAAGAAGATGTTGTAGTCGATCCCGAGGGCGACCAGGAACACGAATCCGAACAGCGGCACCGCCGGATCCGCGCCGGGGAAGTCGAAGATGCCGTTGAAGACGAGCGCACTGACACCCAGCGCCGTACCGAACGACAGCACCACCGTGGCCATGAGCAGCACGGGCGCCAGGATCGACCGCAGCAGCAGGATCAGGATCCCCAGCACGACCAACAGGATCACGGGGATGATGAGCGTCCGGTCGCGAATCGACGTGTCGTTCGTGTCGATGTCTGTCGCGGTCTCGCCTCCGACGACGGCGGCACCCTCTCCGAGCGCGTCGTTCAGCGCGACGCGGATCTCGCGGACGGTGTCTTCAGCCTCGACCGAGTCAGCCGAATCGGTGAGCGTCGCGATGATGAGCACATCGCCGCCGGCAATCGTCGGCTCCGGCACGGGCGTGCCGGGAGGGCCCGCCGCGGCGAAGACGACCTCGCCGTCCTCGAGCGAGACCGACGCCTGTCCGGTCGGCGAATCCTCCGACGCCGCCGAGACCGAGTCGATGCCCGCGTTGTCTTCGAGCAGTCCGATCACTTCGGCGAGGTCGCCGTCGGGCGCGATGACGTATACGGGGCTCCCCGATCCTGCCGGGAAGTGCTCTGCGAGCGCGACCTGACCGTCTCGAGCCTGCGACTCACCCAGCACGAGGTCGCTCGAGGCGACGCCGTCGGCCTTGAGCTGCGTCAGGCCGAAAGCACCGGCGAGCAACACGAGCGTCGACACGATCCACACGATCCGCGCATGGCGAGCGACGAAGCGCGCCTGACGCGGCCAGATCCCCTTGACGGGCTTGCTGAGATCGTCGGGAACCATCACGAGAGCCTCCTTCGGCGCGAACGGCCAGAAGGCCGCTCGACCGATGAGCGCGAGCAAGGCGGGAAGGAACGTGAGCGCGGACAGCATCGAGAACGCGATGCCGATCGAGGCGATCGGACCGAGCGCGCGGTTCGTGGCGAGGTCGGACAGCAACAGGCACATGAGCCCGGCGATGACCGTTCCACCCGAAGCGAGGATCGGCTCCCAGGCGCCGCGCCAGGCTCGGATCGTGGCATCCCATCGCTTCGCACCCTCGGCAACGGCTTCTCGATACCTCGCGACATAGAGCAGCGCATAGTCCGTGGCCGCGCCGATCACGAGGATGAACAGAATGCCTTGCACCTGGCCGTTCAGCACGACGATGCCGGCGAACGCGAGCCACCACACCGTGAGCAGCGCGACGCACAGCGCGAACACGCTCGTCAAGAGCACGACGACCGGAAGCAGCGGCGAACGGTAGACGATGATGAGGATGATGAAGACGGCGATGAGCGCCACCGCGAGCAGCAGTCCGTCGATGCCGAGGAAGCCCTCGACGAGGTCGGCGGTGAAGCCGGCCGGCCCGGTCACCCATCCTTCGAGGCCGTCGGGCAGGCCCTCGGCCAGGACCGCGCGCATCTCGGCGACGGTCTCACCGATGTCGGCGGACGAGTCGATCGGCACGAAGATCTGCGCAGCATCCCCGTCTTCGGAGGGGATCGGCGGCGAGATCTCGTCCTGCACGCCGCTGAGCGCGGCGATGTCGTCGGCGAGCGTCTGCAGATCGGCGAACTGGTCGTCGGTGAGCGCCTCGTTCGACTCGACGATCACGACGGCCGGGATGGTGTCCCCGCCCAGGAACTCCGAGAGGCGCTCGTTGACCTGCGTAGCATCGGCGCTGCTGGGAAGGAAGCTGGACCGGTCGTTCGTGGAGACTTCGTCGACCTTGCCGAAGTAGGGACCGCCTATCGCCCCACCGACGGTCCAGAGAAGGACGAGAAGCACCGGAATACCGATGCGGAGCCAACGTGACGGAGAGAATTTCGCATGATGGGGCGAAGACATATAGCTAGCTTATCTAGCAAAATGCCGACGCGTGTTCACCGGGACATCAAAAAGACGATGGATGCCGCCGTCGCGACCACGCCGAGGGCGAAGAACCCGACCGTGAGCCATCCCAGAAACCGCACCGTGGGCGACCCTTTCGTGAGGCGCACCCGGTCATCACTGCCGACACGAACGTAGACCTCTGCCGTGTCGCGGCCGTCGAGCGCGACCTGCTGGTCGGGGGTCAGCCACGCGTGTCCGACTCGTCCGCTGCTGCCGAACCATCGAGCACTCCGCTGACCCTGCTCGTCGGCGAGGACGACCTGAGTGAGTGACCACGAGCCGTCGGCGAGCCAGACGACGAGGGTCGCAAGAGCCAGCACGACCGCTGCCCCGAAGCCGACCCACGTGAAGATCTCGGCGATGGCATCTATCGCGCGCTCGTTCACGATCTCAGGCTAGTGGAGCACTCCGAACGACGACGAAGGCCCTCGACCCCGTGTTCCCACCGGATCGAGGGCCTTCGCTCTCGGAGCCACCTAAGGGAATCGAACCCTTGACCTATTCATTACGAGTGAATCGCTCTGCCGTCTGAGCTAAGGTGGCGCGTGCTTCGCGTACGCGATGCACGATCAACAATCCTACAGGGTCGTCGAGCTCCTCGCGGACACGGCCCGCATGACGGCGTGTTACGACGGAATCGGATGCCGCGACCCGGCGGACGTACAGTCGGAGGCGTTCCGCGGTGAGGCGAGCGCGGTAACGGCTCCGCGCTTGCGGTCAGCACGCCCCCGCGGCGCCTGACACCAAGGAGCCACTCGCATGTCCAACAGATTCGTCACCGCGGCCGCACTCGCCCTTCCGATCGCGCTGCTGCTCACAGCCTGCGCATCCGGCACGTCCGACACCGCCGACGCGGGCTCCGGCACCGCCACCGAGGACGGCGGCGTCGTGCGCATCGGCGTCGTGGGTGCCGGCGACCCGTACTGGCAGACATACGCCGAAGCGGCCGCCGCGGAGGGCATCGAGGTCGAGATCGTCGACTTCACCGAGTACACGCAGCCGAACCCGGCCCTGTCGGCCGGTGAGCTGGACCTCAACCAGTTCCAGCACATCGTCTATCTCGCCACCTACAACGTCAACGCGGACGACGACCTCCAGCCCATCGGTGCGACCGCGATCTATCCCCTCGGGCTCTACTCGACGCAGTACGACTCCGTCGCCGACATCCCCGAGGGCTCGACCGTCATCGTGCCCGACGACGAGAGCAACCAGGCCCGCGGCCTGCTCGTGCTGCAGTCGGCCGGCCTCATCGAGCTCAAGGGCGGCGGGTCGATCTTCTCGACGGTCGCCGACGTCGAGCCCGACTCGAAGGTCGTCGTCGAAGCACTCGATGCCGCCCTCACGCCCACGTCGCTCCCCGATGTCGCCGCCGCGATCGTGAACAACGACTTCGTCGAAGACGCGGGGCTGCAGTTCTCGGATGCGATCGCGCAGGACGACCCGGCCGACCCGAACGCCCTGCCCTACGTCAACGTCTTCGCGGCGCGCGCGGCCGACGTCGACAACCCGACCTACCTCAAGCTCGTCGAGATCTACCAGAACACCCAGGCGGTCCTCGACGGCGTGCAGGAGGCATCGGGGAACACCGCCGTGCTGCTGAAGACGCCTCTCGCAGACCTCGCCGAATCGCTCGTCACGGTCGAGGAAGACATCCGCGCCAACCAGTGACCTTCCCGCGTGTGCGGCCCGTTCTCGGACGGGCCGCACACGCGCGCCGTCCACGAGGAAAAGCCCATGACGCTCATCCGACTCACGCAGGTCTCGAAGACCTTTCCCGCCGCCGCCAAGAACGCACCGCCGGTGGCCGCCGTCGACGGTGTAGACCTCGAGATCGCGGCGGGCGAAGTGTGCGGAATCGTCGGCTACTCGGGCGCGGGCAAGAGCACCGTGCTGCGCCTCGTGAACGCCCTCGAGACCCCGACGTCGGGCACGGTCGAGATCGACGGACGCGACATCACGCGCCTCCGCGAGCGGGAGCTGCGCGACCTGCGCGGCGACATCGGGATGATCTTCCAGCAGTTCAACCTCTTCGACTCGCGCACGGTGGCCGGGAACGTGGCGTACCCGCTCGAGATCGCCCGCCGTCCCCGGGGCGAGATCGCGGCGCGCGTCGCCGAGATGCTCGACTTCGTCGGACTCTCCGACAAGGCGCGCAATCACCCCGAGCAGCTCTCGGGCGGACAGCGCCAGCGCGTGGGCATCGCCCGAGCGCTCGCGACGAGCCCGCGCATCCTGCTCGCTGACGAAGCCACCAGCGCGCTGGACCCCGACACGACGGCCGAAGTGCTCGACCTGCTCGGCCGGGTCAACCGCGAACTCGGAGTCACGATCCTCGTCATCACGCACGAGATGGACGTCATCCGCACTCTCGCCGACCGCGTCATCGTCATGGAACGCGGGCGCATCATCGAACAGGGCGAGGTCTTCGACGTGCTGTCGGCACCGCAGCACGCGGCCACGCGACGCTTCGTGTCGAGCATCATCGACGACGTACCCCGCGGAGACCAGTTGCAGACGCTGCGTCAGCGCCACCCGGGCAGGATCGTGACGTTCACGATCCGCGACGGCGACGTCACGCAGTCCGACGTCTTCGCCGCCCTGGCCGCGCACGGCGTGCGCTTCGAACTCATCCACGGCGGCATCAACGACATCAGGGGCCGCGTGTTCGGACACCTCACCCTGACCCTCACGGGGGAACAGGACGCCGTCGAACGGGCGATCGCCGCGGCATCCGCCTTCGCACCGCTGATCGAGGAGGACGTCCGTGGATAGGCTCATCGAACTGCTGCCGCAGTTGTGGTCTGCGACGGCCGAGACGCTCTACATGGTGACGCTGAGCCTCGTCTTCGGCGGCATCGCGGGGCTCCTCCTGGGCCTCGCGCTGTACGCGACGCGCGCGGGAAGCCTCTTCCCGAATCGGGCGGTGTTCGGCGTGCTCAACGTCGTCGTGAACACATTCCGCCCGATCCCGTTCATCATCCTGCTCGCCGCCGTGCAGCCCCTCGCGCGCGGCCTGGGCATCCGCGGGATCGGCATCGAATTCGGCGTCTTCGCGATCTCGCTCGCGTCGATGTTCGCGATCGGCCGCATCGTCGAGCAGAACCTCGTCACGGTGCGCCCCGGTGTCATCGAGGCCGCACGCGCCGCGGGCGCGAGCAGATCCCGCATCCTCTTCCGCCTCGTGCCGCGCGAAGCGCTCGGCCCGCTCATCCTCGGCTACACGTTCATCGTCGTCGCGCTGGTCGACATGACCGCGATGGCGGGCGTCGTCGCCGCCGGCGGGCTCGGCCAGTTCGCGATCGTGAACGGGTTCCGCCAGTTCAACCCGTGGGTGACCTGGGCCGCCGTCGTCGTCATCGTCGTCATCGTGCAGGGCGTGCAGTTCCTCGGCAACGCCCTCGCGCGCCGCGTGCTGCGGCGCTGACTACTCGCAGCGCACGTCGGACGCCGGCACCGTGCCGTCGAGGAAGTACGCCAGAACGGCATCGTCCACGCACGCGCTGCCCTTGTTGAAGCCCGTGTGCCCCTCGCCGACGCGCGTGATGAGTACGCCCGACGACAGCTGCTCGGCCAGCGACACCGACCACTCGTACGGAGTCGCCGGATCGTTGGTCGTGCCGATCACGAGGATGGGCGCGGCGCCCTCGGCCGCAATCGGTTCGCGCACGCCCGTCGGGGCATACGGCCACGTGGCGCACGGGTCCGGACCCGACCAGTACGGCGCGATGGTCGGTGCATCCGCCGCGATGCGGGCCTTCGAGGCGTCCGCCTCGGCCTCGGTCGTGTCATCGGGATAGTCCATGCAGTTGTACGTCGAGAACGCCTCGGTCTGGTTGTCCAGATACTCCCCGGCCTCGCGGTTGTAGTAGAAGTCCGCGAGCAGGAACGCCGTCTGCGCGTCACCCTCGAGCGCAGCCGTGAGCGCCTGCGTCAGGAACGGCCACGAATCGGCGGAGTACAGCGCGGCGATGATCGCCGTCATGAGCGAATCCGCGCCGAGCATGCGACCGTCGGCGTTCTCGATCGGCCGCCGGTCGGCGCTCGCCAGCAGCGTTCCGAGATCTGTCATCGCCTCATCCAGCGTCCCCCGGAACGGGCAGTCCCCGCCCTCCAGGCAGTCGGCCATGTAGGCCCGCAGCGCCGATTCGAAACCGAGAGCCTGCGTCGTCGAGACGTCGAGACCCGACACCGCCGGGTCGATCGCTCCGTCGAGCACGAGTCGCCCGACCCGGTCGGGGAACAGCTTCGCGTACGTCGCACCGAGGAACGTGCCGTACGAATAGCCGAGGTAGTTGAGAGTGCGATCGCCGAGGACCGCGCGCAGCAGATCCATGTCGCGCGCCGAATTGTCGGTCGTGATGAACTCGAGGATGCCGTCGCTGTTGGCCTCGCACGCGTCGGCGAAGCGCGCGTTGGACTGCGCCAGAGCTGCCTCCCACTCGGCCGATCCGCGCGCGCCCGGCGTGATGCCGAACAGGTACTCGTCCATCTCGGACGCATCGAAGCACGTCACGGCGGTGGACTCCCCCACGCCGCGCGGGTCGAACCCGATGACGTCGTACGCCGCCGCCAGGTCGTTGCCGACCGCGTAGGACACCGCGTCGCGCACGAGCGCGACACCGCTCGCCCCGGGACCGCCCGGATTCGTCAGGAGCGACCCGAGGGGCTCGTCGCCGCCCGTCGCACGCTGGCGGATGACGGACAGCTCGATCTCGGCAGCCTCGGGGTTCTGCCAGTCCAGCGGCGCCGTCACCGTCGTGCAGTCCAGCGCCCCGCCGCAGTCGGTCCACGTCAGCGTCTGCTCATAGAACGGCAGCAGTTCGGGGGCGATGCCCTGCGTGTCCGGCGACAGGCTCGTCGTGGGGCGGGCTCCCTGCTCGGGGATCGCGCTGTACAGACAGCCCGACAGAGCGAGGGATGCCGCGACCACGACGGAGACGACGGTCAGGGCTCGACGGAGGCGGGCGGGGGCGGTGCGGGTCACGGGGTCCTTCCGCTCGCGACGGTCACGAGCATGCTCTCGAGGGCGAGGGCGGGGGCGACGTTCTGTTGGAGATTGCGGCGCGTCTCGGAGATCCGGTCGAGCACGACGAGCGTCCGCTCGATCGACCACGCCCGGGCGAGCGCGTGCAGGTCGTCGACGAGTTCACGGTTGACGAGGTCGTCGGTGCGCGCGTACTGGATCATGAGCACGTCGCGGAAGAGCGACTGCAGATCGGTGAGCACCCGATCGATGCCGTCGCGGAGGCTCCGCGTCGCGCGGCGCTTCTGCTCGTCCTCGAGCGCCGACAGCTGCGCGCGCACGGCCGGGGGCACGCTCGCGCCCGGCGCGATGCCGAGCGTGCGTCGCAACCCCTCGCGCTCGGCCTCGTCGCGCTCGACCGTGAGCGCCTTGGCGTCGTCGGTCGCGAGCTGCACGACGCGGCCGGCCACCTCGACGGCGTCGCCGACCCCGCGCACCGCGAGCACGGACCGCAGCGTCTCGTCGCGCCGCTCGCGCGCGGCAGCATCCGTCGCCAGACGCTGCGCCATGCCGATGTGCCGTTGCGCGTGGCGTGCCGACTGCTCGGCGAGCTCCGCGTCGGCGCCCGTGCGCTGGGCGATGAGCCGCGCGACGTCGGCGATGTCGGGGTCGCGCAGACGCAGCGTGCGCACGCGCGAGCGGATCGTGGGAAGCAGGTCGGCATCGCTCGGCGCGCACAGCACCCAGACGGTGCGCTCGGGCGGCTCTTCGAGGGCCTTCAGCAGCACGTTCGACGTGCGCTCGGCCATCCGATCGGCATCCTCCATCACGATGACGCGATACCGGCCGAGCGACGGCGCGAAGTACGAGCGCTCGACGAGCGCACGGGCGTCTTTGATCGAGATGATGACGCCCTCGGTGCGCAGCGTCGTCAGGTCGGGATGCGTTCCCGCAAGCACCTGCCGCATGGCCTGCTCGTCGCCCGGCTCGGCGATGAGCGCCGCCGCGAAGGCGTACGCGAGCGTCGAACGCCCCGAGCCCGGCGGACCCGTGATGAGCCACGCGTGGGTCATGTCGGCCGGATCGGATGCCGCCGCTCGCAGCGCCGCGAGGGCATCATCCTGGCCCCACACCGCACCCCAGGGGACATCGCTCGCGGCGGTCGCGATCGCCGTGGCATCCATGCAGTCAGCCTAACCGGGGGTTCCGACGGGACTCGTCCGGACAACGCTCACGCGAGCAGCGCCTCGACGCGCTCACGGACGAACCGCGCGATCTCGTCGGGGGCGAGAGCCGCATCGACGACGAGGAAGCGCTCGGGTTCGGCCGCCGCGAGGGCGAGGAACTCCTCGCGCACGCGGGCGTGGAAGGCGTGCTTCTCGGCTTCGAGCCGATCGAAGGGCTTGTCGTCGGCGACGAGTCGCGCCCGGGCGACCTCGGGATCGAGGTCGAGCAGCACCGTGAGATCGGGCAGCAGACCCCCCGTCGCCCACAGCGAAAGGTCGCGCACCTCGTCGCGCCCGAGCACCCTGCCGGCGCCCTGATACGCGACCGACGAGTCGAGGTAGCGGTCCTGGATGACGACGTCGCCACGATCCAGCGCGGGACGAACGAGCGTCTCGATGTGATGCGCGCGGTCGGCGGCGTACAGCAGCGCCTCGGCGCGCGGCGCGATCTCGCCCCGGTGGTGCAGGACGATGTCGCGCACGAGCACGCCCACCTCGGTCCCGCCCGGTTCGCGTGTGCGCACGATGGTGCGACCGCGCTGCGCGAGCCATTCCTCCAGCAGCGCCGCCTGCGTCGTCTTGCCGACGCCGTCACCGCCCTCGAGCGTGACGAACAGGCCCCGTGCGGTCGGTCCCGGTCCCGGTCCCGGAGCCTCGCCCCCCGGTCCCTGAGCTTGCCGAAGGGTCACTTCTTCTTCGCCGGCGCCTTGCGCGTCGTCGTCTTGCGCTTCGGCGCGGGGCCCTTCGCGCGCTTGTCCGCGATCATCTGCACCGCGATCTCGTACGTGATGTCGTCGGGCATCTGACCACGCGGAATCGTCACGTTCGTCTCACCGTCGGTGACGTACGCGCCGAACCGGCCGTCGCGGATGCGGATCGGCTTGCCGCTGACCGGATCGTTCTCGAACTCCTTGAGGGCGCTCGAGGCGCGACGCGCACCGTACTTCGGCTGCGCGTAGATCGCCAGAGCCTGCTCGAGCGTCATGTCGAAGATGAGCTCCTCGCTGTCGATCGTGCGCGAGTCGGTGCCCTTCTTGAGGTACGGGCCGTACGGACCGTTCTGCGCCGTGATGACGTCGCCCGACTCGGGATCGGTGCCGACGACGCGCGGCAGCGCGAGCAGCTGGAGCGCCGTGTCGAGCTCGATCGTCTCGGGAGACATCGACTTGAACAGCGACGCGCGGCGCGGCTTGGGCGCGGCATCCTTCTTGGTCGTCTTCTTCTTCGGAGCCGTGACCTCGCCCGTCGCCTCATCGACGGCGACCTCGGGCTCGGGGATCTCCTCTTCGAGGTACGGACCGAAGCGGCCGTCCTTGACGACGATGAGCCGGCCGTTCTCGGGATTCTCGCCGAGCACGCGGTTGCCCGCGACGGGAGCGTCGATGAGCTCCTGCGCCTTCTCGGGTGTCAACTCGTCGGGGGCGAGGTCGTCGGGCAGGTTGACCCGGCGCGGATCGGCCTCGGGGTTCTCGGGGTCGATCACATCGAGGTACGGCCCGTAGCGGCCGAACCGCACGGTTGCGGCATCCGTGATCTTCGTCGCATTCAGCTCACGCGCGTCGATCTCGCCGAGGTTGTCGATGATCTTGCGCAGGCCCGTGTGGGACTCCGAGCCGAAGTAGAACGAGTGCAGCCACTCCGCCCGCTTCTGCTCACCGCGCGCGATCGCGTCGAGGTCGTCTTCGAGCGCCGCCGTGAAGTCGTAGTCGACGAGGTCGGCGAAGTGCTGCTCGAGCAGACGCACGATGCTGAACGCGAGCCAGCTGGGCACGAGAGCCTGGCCGCGCTTGGTGACGTAGCCGCGGTCGAGGATGACATCGATGATGCTCGCGAACGTCGAGGGGCGACCGATGCCCTTCTCTTCGAGCGCCTTGACGAGGCTCGCCTCGGTGTAGCGCGGCTTGGGGCTCGTCGCGTGGCCCTTGGGCTCGACGTCCTTCAGCCGCAGCGTGTCACCGACCGCCATGACGGGCAGCGATTGGTCGTCGGCCTTGTGGGCGTCGGCGCGCTTCTCGTCGCGCCCCTCTTCATACGCCTCGAGGAAGCCCTTGAACGTGTAGACGGTGCCCGACGCCGTGAACTCGGCCTGCTCGCCCGCGGCGTCGACCGTGAGCGTCACGGTCGTCGTCTCGTACTTCGCGTCAGCCATCTGGCTGGCCATCGTGCGCTTCCAGATGAGGTCGTACAGGCGTTGCTCATCGCGATCGAGCTGCGCGGACACCGACGACGGCGTGCGGAAGTCATCGCCCGAGGGACGGATCGCCTCGTGCGCCTCCTGCGCGTTCTTGCTCTTGCTGCGGTAGACGCGCGGGTTCAGCGGCACGGCCTTCTCGCCATACAGGGCGACGGCCTGCGCGCGCGCAGCCTGCACGGCCTGCGCGCCGAGCGCCGTCGAGTCGGTGCGCATATAGGTGATGAAGCCCTTTTCGTACAGGCGCTGCGCGACGCTCATGGCGTGCTTCGCGCTCATCGAGAGCTTGCGACCGGCTTCCTGCTGCATCGTCGAGGTCGTGAAGGGGGGCTTGGGGCTGCGCGTTCCCGGCTTGGCTTCGAGGTTCGACACGGATGCCGCACCCACAGCGGCCACGGCTTCGGCGAGCGAACGGGCGCGGGCCTCGTCGAGGACGACGACGGCCTTCTTCAGCTCACCCCGGTCGTCGAAGTCGGTGCCGCGCGCCAGCGCCGCACCACCGAGGCGGGCCAGACGCGTCGTGAACGACGCCCCCTGCGGCTCGTTGATGGCGGCGAGCGCCTCGAGGTCCCAGTACGAGGCCGAGATGAACGCCATGCGCTCGCGCTCCCGGTCGACGACCAGACGCGTCGCGGCGGACTGGACCCGGCCGGCCGAGGTTCCCTGGCCGACCTTGCGACGGGTGACGTCGGAGACATCCCAGCCGTAGAGGCGGTCGAGGATACGGCGCGTCTCCTGCGCGTCGACGAGCGCGACATCGAGTTCGCGGGTGTTGTCGACGGCTGCGCGGATGGCATCTTTCGTGATCTCGTGGAAGACCATGCGCTTGACGGGAACCTTGGGCTTGAGCGTCTCGAGCAGATGCCACGCGATGGCTTCGCCTTCGCGGTCCTCATCGGTGGCGAGCAGGAGCTCGTCGGCGCCCTTCAGAGCGCGCTTGAGTTCGGCGACGGTCTTCTTGCCGCGCTCGGACTCCACATAGAAAGGGGTGAACCCGTTCTCGATGTCGATCGAGTACTTGCCGACCGACGTCTTCTTGAGCTCGGCCGGAATGGCTTTGCGATCCGCCAGGTCGCGGATGTGCCCTACCGAGCTGAGCACCTCATAATCGTCGCCGAGGTATCCCTGGATCGACCGCATCTTGGTCGGGGACTCGACGATGACGAGCTTCTTGCCTTGTGCCAATGCAGCCGTCCTTTCTACGTCGCACACCATACACGCCGCAATACCCAGTGCACGCTGGGAGCCGCGCGTCACGGGCTCTGGGAAGGAGGCCCCGCGCGCGCCGCGGCGGTGCCGGTGAACACGCCGAAGCGCCCCGTGACCGACACCGTCGCGATGAGCCCGTCGACATCGCACGTCGCCAGCATCGCGCCGCCGAGAGCCGCGAGCTGTGCGGCCCGTTCGCACGGAACGCCCGCCGCAGCACCGGATGCCGCATCCGCAGCCGCGAGCGCCGCGGCATCCGCCGCACCCGCCAGGCGCTGCCCGAACACCGCAGCTCCCCCGGCCGCGGCGAGCCCCGTCGCGAGCAACGCGACGGCCGCGACGACCCCGACGACGGCGGGGACCGCCGCCATCAGCGACCGCCCGCCAGGGCGCAGCCCGTCGCCGTCAGCGTGAGGGCGAGCAGGGCGGGCGCCGTCGCCGTGACGCAGACGACATCACCGTCCTCGTGCACGGCGACCCCCGCACCCGGCACCGCCGACGCGACGGCCGAAGTCGCGCGCGAGGCGGGGTCGCCGCGCGCGAGGATCCGCGCGGCGTCGGCGGCGGCATCCTGCAGTCGCACGTGCCGCGACGCGGCACCCAGGGCGCCCGCCGCGAGCAGCAGCACGAGCACGATCGCCGGAAGCGCGACGGCGAACTCGGCCGCGACCGCGCCCGTGTCGTCACGGATCGCGCGCGCCCTCATGCCACGGTCAGCGCACGTCGCACGAGATCGGTCAGGATGCCGCGGACTTCGTCGCTGCGCATGATGACGACGAGCAGTCCCGCGAACGCGACAGCGGCCATCGTCGCGATCGCATACTCCGCGGTCGCCGCGCCCGTGTCGTCGGCGAAGAGCCGCGCGGCACGACGGCGAGTGAGGCGGGGCGGACGGGCGATTCGGGTGGAGGTCATGACGACTCTGCTTTCTCGAGGCGGACGGTGGGCACGATCAGAGACTGAGCGGCAGCGCCGAGCCGACGCTCAGGAGCATCGGCGCGACGCCGAGCAGAAGGAAGGCGGGCAGGGTGCAGACGCCGAGCGGGAGCAGCAGCCGCATCGACAGCCGAGCCGAGCGCAGGCGCCCCTCGACCCGCGCGCGATGCCGTGCGAGCGCCGCGGACGCCCGCAGGAGCTCGACGGCGGGAACACCCGCCGACGCGGACAGCGCGAGGATGCCCTCGGTCGTCGCCGCCGTCGGCTCGCCCGACGCGCGCTCGACGAGCCGGCGCCCCCGCTCGATCGAGACGCCGCCGCTCAGCGCGATCGCGAGCAGATCGGCGTCGAGCCCGGGAATGCCGTCCGCCCCGCCGGCCGCCCGAACGAGTGCCCCGCTCCAGCGGTGGGCGATCACCATCAGGACGACGCCCGCGACGAGGCATCCGATACCGAACGGGTTCGTCGCGAGCGTCGCGACGGTGTCGAACCCGAGGGCGACGCCGAGCACGACGGCGACGAGCGGCAACCAGGCCATGAGCTTCGCCGTGCCGGTGGGCTCGGCCAGCGCGACGCGCACGTCGTCGGCGGCCTCCTGCGCATCGCGCAACGCCACCGCGAGCCCGCGCAGGGTCTCGGCCAGCGGCGCTCCGACCGTCGTCGCGATGGTCCACGCCGCAGCGACGTCTCGCCACGCGCGTGCCGCCCCGGACGCGGACGGATGCCGCCGAGCAAACCGCCGACGCGGCTCGGGCGGCGTCTCGCCCGCCGCCGCGATCGCCGCCGCCGGCGACGCGGCGTGCTCGAGCGCACGATGGACCGACAGCGCGTGCGGGTCGCCCGCCTCGGCGAGATGGCCCCACGCGCGGGCGGGGGCGACGCCGGCCTGCAGCAGCACGGCGAGCCGCAGCACCGTGTCGGCGACCGCCGCGGCATCCGCGCCCTTCACGTCAGCTCCATCATCGTGATCGCGAGACGTCCGTCGGCGACGACGGGGCGCCCCGCCCCCGCGAGCACTCTCGTGCCGTCGGCGCGGCGCGTCACGTGCAGCACGACGCCGATGGCGCTGGCCACTTGACGCGCCAGCGCCTCATCGCCCAGGCCCGCCAGAGCGCCGAGCGCTTCGAGACGGGCAGGCACGTCGGCCAGGCTGTTCGCGTGGAGCGTGCCCGCTCCGCCGTCGTGGCCCGTGTTGAGCGCCGACAGCAGCTCGCGCACTTCGGCCCCGCGGCACTCCCCCACGACGAGTCGGTCGGGGCGCATCCGCAGCGCTTCGCGCACGAGACGTGCGAGGTCGACACCGCCGGCGCCCTCGAGATTGGGCTGCCGTGCCTCGAGCCGCACGTGGTGCGGATGCGCGAAGCGCAGCTCGGCGACGTCTTCGACCGTGACGATGCGCTCGGTCGCCGGGGCACCGGCCAGCAGCGCGGCGAGGAGCGTCGTCTTGCCGGCGCCCGCGGCCCCCGTCACGAGCACGTTCTCGCGCCGTGTGACGAGCGACTCGAGCAGCGCACGGCCCACGGCGTCGAACATGCCGCGCGCTTCGAGCGACGGCAGGGTCGGATCCTCGACGCGCGGCACCCGGATCGAGATCGTCGTGCCTTCGGCCACGGGCGGCAGGACGGCGTGCACCCGCAGGCCGTCACCGAGCCGCACGTCGACGCACGGCGTCGCGTCGTCGATGTGGCGGCCCCCGAGGCCGATGAGAGAGACGGCGAGTTCGCGCACGTCTTCTTCGGCGGCGCGCCAACCGCCCACCGCGACGGGGCCGTCGCCCCGGTCGACGAAGAGCCCCGCCGCACCGTTGACGAACAGGTCGGTCACATCCGGATCGTCGAGGTACGGCGCGAAAGGAGCGAGAACGGGATGCTGCGCCCGTGCCGCGGCACGCCGGGCGACCGGCCGCTCGCGTGCTCCGTCGTCGACCGCGACGTGCGATCGCGGCTGGACGACGAAGGCCTGCGGCATGCATCGACGCTACGAGCGCGGAGCGGCGCCGCGGCCCGTGGTGGCGGCATCCGTGGACAGTCTCACCGGCTCCCACGTCTGTGGAGGAGCCGGAGAGACGGAGTGGCGGCATCCCATGGGGGGAATGGGATGCCGCCACCCCAGACACCGCTCGTCGGGGGATGTGCGGTGTCGAATGCCAGAATCGAATGTTCGGCCGGTCCCGAGCATAAGCGACGCGTCGGGCCGCACCCAACACCTGGAGAAGTATTCAGAGTGATATATCGGTCGTGTCCGCCACCCACTATCGGAGGTAGTGGGTCCGCAGCACCGCCGGTAGATTGCCTCGTCGAGGTCACCGGTGTCCGGAACGACCCCCACCGCAGCAAAGGAGCGCGACCGATGAGCGACATCACCACGGGCAGCCAGATCGACCACCTGCTGAACGAGACGCGCCGATTCGCCCCCTCCGAGGCGTTCGCCGCCGACGCCGTCGCGACACGGTCGCTGTACGACGAGGCCGCCGCCGACCGCGACGCCTTCTGGGCGGCACGGGCGCGCGAACTGCACTGGCACAAGCCGTTCACCGACGTGCTCGACTGGTCGAACCCGCCGTTCGCGAAGTGGTTCGACGACGGTGAGCTGAATGTCGCGTACAACTGCCTCGACCGGCACGTCGAGGCCGGCAACGGCGACCGCGTCGCACTGCACTGGGAGGGCGAGCCGGGCGATTCCCGCACCGTGACGTATGCGGAGCTCACCGACGAGGTCAAGCGCCTCGCGAACGTGCTCGGCGACCTCGGCGTCGGCGCGGGCGATCGCGTCGCCATCTACCTGCCGATGATCCCCGAGGCGATCGCCGCGATGCTCGCCGTCGCGCGGATCGGCGCGATCCACTCCGTCGTCTTCGGCGGGTTCTCGGCCGACAGCCTGCGCTCGCGCATCGACGACGCGGGCGCCAAGCTCGTCATCACCGCCGACGGCGGATATCGCAAGGGCAAGGTCTCGCCGCTCAAGCCCGCCGTCGACCAGGCCCTCGCCGACCGCAACGGGTCGGGCGTGCAGGAGACCGTCGAGCACGTCCTCGTCGTGCGCCGCGGCGAGAACGACGTGGACTGGACCGAGGGCCGCGACCTGTGGTGGCACGACGTCGTGCCGCAGGCTCCGGCCGAGCACGAGGCTCAGGGCTTCCCGTCCGAGAACCCTCTGTTCATCCTGTACACCTCGGGCACGACCGGAAAGCCCAAGGGCATCCTGCACACGTCGGGCGGCTACCTCACGCAGGCCGCCTTCACCAACAAGGTCGTGCACGACATCCACCCCGAGACCGATGTGTTCTGGTGCACCGCCGACATCGGCTGGGTCACCGGTCACACGTACGTGACGTACGGGCCGCTCGCCAACGGCGCGACACAGGTGCTCTACGAAGGCACGCCCGACACGCCGCACCCCGGCCGGTGGTGGGAGATCATCGAGAAGTACGGCGTCACGATCTTCTACACCGCTCCCACGGCCATCCGCTCGTTCATGAAGATCGGGCGCTCCGTGCCCAAGAAGTACGACCTCTCGTCGATCCGCCTGCTCGGCTCGGTCGGCGAACCCATCAACCCCGAGGCGTGGATGTGGTACCGCAAGGTCATCGGAGGCAAGGCGGCGCCCATCATCGACACGTGGTGGCAGACCGAGACGGGCGCGACGATGATCTCGGCGCTGCCGGGCATCACCGAGACCAAGCCGGGGTCGGCGCAAGTGCCGATCCCCGGCATCTCGATCGACGTCGTCGACGAGGACGGCTCGCACGTCGGCAACGGCAACGGCGGACTGCTCGTGGTCACCGAACCCTGGCCGAGCATGCTGCGCGGCATCTGGGGCGACCCCGACCGATTCGTCGAGACGTACTGGTCGAAGTTCCAGGACCAGGGCTACTATTTCGCCGGCGACGGGGCGCGTCTCGACGACGACGGTGACGTGTGGCTGCTCGGACGCGTCGACGACGTCATGAACGTGTCCGGCCACCGCCTGTCGACGACCGAGATCGAGTCGGCCCTCGTGGGCAACGAGGCCGTTGCCGAGGCCGCCGTCGTCGGGGCGGCCGACGAGACGACCGGTCAGGCCGTGGCGGCGTTCGTCATCATCAAGCAGAGCTACCTCGCCGAGCATGCACCCGAGGGCCTCGCGCAGTTGCTGCGGCAGTGGGTCGGCGAGCAGATCGGCCCGATCGCGCGACCGCGCGACGTGTACGTCGTCGACGAGCTGCCCAAGACCCGCTCGGGCAAGATCATGCGGCGCCTGCTGCGCGACGTCGCCGAGGGCCGCGAGGTCGGCGACACGACGACCCTCGCCGACACCGCCGTGATGTCGGTCATCAGCGCTCAGGTGCGCTGACCCCCGGCGTCCCCTCGCCACTGACGCCGAGACTGCAACGGGGCGCCGAGACAGCGGGGTAACCC